>NZ_JAVRCL010000051.1:0-62492 GCF_034530775.1 Nostoc sp. DedSLP04
CCGGCCCCCTGCCCCCTGCCCCCTGCCCCCTGCCCCCGGCCCCCTGCCCCCTGCCCCCTGCCCCCTGCCCCCTGCCTCCTTCACCCCCAACCACTTGCTATGCTTAACACTCCCTTTCCGTTTAAGCGATTATCAGGCGCTGTGACCGAAAACGACTCATTACGAGTCGTTGTTTTTACGATCGCAGACTATTTATTTGCCCTGCCAGTTGGTGCAGTTCTCAAGGTGATTGCTTGTCCTCCTATTAGCAGTACGGTTGAAAGTGGGATCGGGATGGTCGATTTGGGAGCGCAAACTATTACGATTGTGGACTTGCGCCAGAAGTTAATTCCGCAAGTACAAGACCAACAGGCGCATCAAGTTCTCTCTGCGGTTGACACTTCAGGGCGCTTTTTACTTCTGACTCAAACGCGGACTGGGGAAATTTGTGGCATTCCTGTGGACAAGCCCCCTGCCTTAATCGATATTCCTTTGGAAGTTGTGCGTCCTGTGCCTTGGTCTTATCGGCAAGTGGCAGAGTTAAGCTGTGTGAGCCACATGGCTGTTTTATCTGTAACACCAAACGAGGAACCACTCAAAGTACTTCTTCTAGGCATGAACCAGATATTGGCTGATAAGTTGGGGTTGCCGGGAACAACCCAGCTATTGGCTCCTGGGCTGACATCAGGCGAACAACGGCAAAGATTTCTGCGTTTTTCCTTGGGAAATCAAGGCAGTGGATTGCTACCATTCCACTCATTACAGGACATTATTCATCTCGCTAGCCAAGAAATTTCCCCAGCTCCGGCCTTACCAAGTTGGATTTTAGGTTTCTATAATTGGCAAGGACAGATGCTGCGGCTGGTTGACTTGGAACATTTGCTTGGTTATGCGCCGCTTTTAAAGCGGCACTCACGACCAGAAAAGCCAATGGTTCTGGTTATCGAGCTGCAAAATCAGGTAATCGGATTTTTGGTGGCTCATGTCTACGATGTAGAGTGGCAGGATTTACAGCAAGCACAATCAGCACCAACCGACTTTTCCCCAAACAAACTACTAAATTTTGTTCGAGGTATTCTACCAGGCGATCGCTGGATTTTAGACACCAGAGCGATCGCCCAGACATTACAATGGCAAACCCACTGATTTAACTTGATGCTGCCAAGGAGTTTTTCGTGACGATCGCAACCTTAGACCCTAATTTTGAAACCCAGCCTGTTGAAAATCAAATCCCGATAGAAGAAATTTTGGCTAATGTGGCTCTAATCAAAGCAGTCTTTCAATCTGCTAAGGGGCCAAAGGTCGCTCAATTGCAGCAGAAGGTAAGTCAAATCGAAGCTTTTATCCAAGCTTTGGCTAAGGATTCGCCCAGTGACAATGATGACAATGTGCAAAGGGCTTTTCAACTCCAGCGAGAACAACTTGTGATCATCGAGCGGCAAATGCAGCAGGCAAAAGACCAAGCTGCACTTTTGGAGGTTACAGTCAGCGCCCTTCAAGATGTTCTCAACGCCGATCGCGTCCTGATTTATCGTTTTGAAAAAGATAATCGCTCTCGAGCGATCGCTGAAGCTACACAAGCGGGTTGGATATCCCTGCTCAACCAATCCCTACCGATAAATTTGTTTGTTACTAAACCCGATGTTAGTGACGCAACTGAATTATTAGAACTAACTGGGCGCCAACAGCAATTTTGGCAACGCTTTCAGGTGCAAGCTAGCCTGTGCTTGCCCTTGATTGTCAAACAACAGCCTTGGGGTTTTTTAGTTATTCATCATTGCCTTGCACCCCGACAATGGCAGGAATCAGAGCGCAGTTTGCTGCAACAAGTAGGAATGATGTTGACAATTAACTTGCACTCGGCTGAAATAGTAGCTCCACCTGCTCAACAGCTTGAATCCCTCGATCTGTCTGAGTTACTAGTGCCATTCCAGCAGGTGAGCCAAACCGTACAAGAAGGAGCAAGAATTGCCGAACTGACCAGTGAGCATTTAATGTCTATTCAAGATACTGTTGCTTTTACAAATAAACAGCTGCAATACCTCGGTGAATTCTGTCAGCAAACTTCTGGCTTTGTTCGCCTTGTGGAAAGCTTAAGTACCAAGATTCAGATTTTGTCTTTGAATACAGCCATCGAAGCAACAAAAGCTAGCGAGCAAGAACGAGGTTTGCTAACTGCTGCCGAACAGGTGGAAATTCTCGCCCATCAAGCCCGCGAAAGCACCCTAAATGTAGAGGAATGGTTCCAGGAACTACAGGTGACAGCAGTAGATGTTGCTTCTGCTATCGAACCGTGCAATGGACAAATCAGTGCGGGGCTGGAATCAATCGCGCAAATCCAGGAGCAATTTAGAGCGATCGCTGACATCGCTGCTTGTACCCTCAAATCAATGCCGAAACCATAGAATTGTCACAAACCCCATAGAAACTGAGAGTTACGTTCATGAGTACCGATTTTGTCCCCCAACCGCAGAACGACGATCGCTTTCTAGAAGAAGCGATCGATTTGTTACTGTTCTTGGAGCAGGAGTTGCCTAACTATACAAAAGACAGTAACCCCGGTACAGCTTTGGCTCTCATGGAAGCTGCTGGCTCTCTGCATTCGATTGCTATAGCAGCCGAACTAGATACCATTGCGATAGTTGCGGCTGCACTAGAAGAGATTTTTCAGCTTTTGCATCAGTATCGGGCAACTATTGACGCTCCAATCGCCTCCCTGTTATCGGAAGGATTAGATTGCCTACAGATGCTGCTGATGGCATTTTTAACAGCCTCAAAAATTGAGGAAGTAGAAATTCTGGAGCGGATGTCTGCCATTGTTGCGCGTCTGCAAGCAGAATTTGGCGATTCCCAGGATACACACCTTGAGACATCGCTAGAGCAACCGCAGGAACATCAACCAGTTATTCAGTTTAACGATTCCTTGGCCGAGCTAGAAGCTTCTATATCTCTACCAGAGCAAGTTATAGTTAAAGACAAGGAAAGTCTTGACAGGAAACTAGTAAGTGAAACTAACCTCCAGGTTAGTAGCTTTAGTTACCTAGATGCTGAACGGCTTCCCGCCAATGTAGAGGAACTAGTAAACCTGGAGGAAGGAGATTTTCATGCTTGGTTGGGGGATTTTTCCCTGCCTACTGAAACTTCTGTTGCATCCCTAGTTAAATCTTTGAGCGATCGCCATCCACTCTCTTTACAAGAATCGATTTCTACCATTCTTGCAACAAGTATTCCAGCCGCTATACCCATCAATATTAAGCATCTCGAACAACTAAATGCGCTAGTTGCAACATTATTAACTACATATAATCAGCAAGCCTGTCAAGAAGAACAACAGCAACATACGATCGGGCGGTTGCTCCGACAAGTTAAACGATTACAACACCTGCTCGATAACCTACAGGAATGGTCAGGACGTTTAGCAGCAATTTCAGATACCCTTTCTCCTCTAGCTGCTTCTCGCTCTCAGCAATTATACAGTACTCTGCAATCTGTCTTGGCCCAAGCGTCTCAGGTGGCATCAACTGTTGATTCGCTCAATAACAATCATCATCAACTCAAACAAGAACTCATACAGCAGGAAAAGTTACTTAAGCATTCTTCCAATTTAGTCAAAACAGTTACAACTATTCCTTTAAAAGTAGCCTTAGAACCATTGCATCGGCTTTGGTCTCAGTTACAAGCTCTACAAGATAAGTCTGCTAGACTACATTTACAAATTAGCGATATCCAAGTCGATCGGGCATTTAGCGATCGCCTCCGTATCTTCCTGTTGCATATCAGTTGTTATTTACTAGAGCAAAGTATTGAGTCATGCCAAACACGCCAACAGCTAGGTAAAAATAGCAACGGTATGATTGAATTTCAGATTTACCAGCAGGGAAATCAACTAATTATTGATGGCTGTGATGATGGCGCAGGACTTAACTTATCGCAAATCTATCAACCTGCTTTAGCCCAAGGGTTCGCCCTGACAAAACCAGGGGATATGTTACAAGTGACTGAACTGGTACTTGAGCCAGAGGTTTCATCTGTTTTGTGCGATCGTGCTGCCTTAGAGTTAGGAGTAGAATTAACTGAAGTTTGCAAGCAATTAACAGCTATTCAGGGAAGAATAGTACTGAAGTCTAAAGCTGGACATGGTACAGCCTTCTCGCTCCAAATTCCCCTCGATCGCAAAATTGCTCAACTTATCGTCTGTCAAGCTAACTCCAGAGTCTATGCATTTATTGCCGATTCTGTAGAGCAGATTTGTCTATCCCAGTCCGAACAAATTATCCAAACTCAAGCGGGACGGATGTTATTATTGCAGTCTTCTGGCACCAGTGGCTTGCTTGGTTATGCTGAGGAGGATCTAACAACAGAAATGCTCGTCCCTATCTACTTATTGACTGATGTGCTGACTTGTCCTAACCACCTTCCCACCTCAGTTACTACTTACAGCACAGATACACTAAATGCTTTCAAACAGGATAAGCCGTTATTAGTATTTCGTTACTTAGACAAACGATGTGCTTTAGAAGTAGATTGCATCATCGGCAAGCAATCCTCTGCAATCCATCCTCTGGGGGAAGCAACCCCGGTTGCTGCTTATATCCAAGGAACTAGCATTCTTGCCAATGGGCAACTTAGCCTGGTTTTGGATGGTCAGCTTCTCACAAAATCTCTAGCTTGAATCAATACCTGCCGGAAAAACTAAGTTACGACGATACTATTCTCAAATACTTTTGCAGTCTGGAAGACCCTAGAATTGAGGTAAGTCCTACAGTAAATCTCAAATATTAAACTGATATCTATCCACGAGGCAGAAGAAACTACTTACAAAATTCCGTATTGTAGAATTGCTGTCTTAAAATCAGGAAAAAACGCTCGTGGTTCCCATTAGAGATAATAATCCGACAAAAATCACCCCTTATGTAACTTATGGGTTGATTGCTGTCAATGTCCTCGCTTTTCTTTATGAAGCAAATCTTCCCCCACAAGCATTAAATGGATTTTTACGCCTTGCGGCTGTAGTTCCACGAGAACTGACTTTAAGTTTTGCGGGTATCTCTGTACATCAACCAGTACCAGAGTGGGCAACTTTAATTACCTCACAATTTTTGCACGGTGGTTTCTTACACTTAGCTGGCAATATGTTGTTTCTCTGGATTTTTGGCAACAACGTTGAAGATAAGTTAGGTCATGCCAAATATTTACTGTTTTATTTATCTTGCGGTGTTTTGGCATCTTTGACCCAGTGGTTCTTCGCTCAAGATTCTAGCATTCCTTCTTTGGGTGCAAGTGGTGCGATCGCAGGTGTCATGGGTGCATACATTCTCCGCTTTCCCAACGCCGAAGTCCTTGGGGTTGTACCTTTAGGGTTTTTCTTCCCAACTTTCCGTGTCCCCGCATATTTCTTTTTAGGATTCTGGTTTCTCGAACAAGCCTTTTACGGACTTACTAGCCTTGAAGCACGTACTAACATCGGTATGGAAAGTGGCGGTATTGCCTACTGGGCCCATGCAGGCGGGTTTATCTTCGGGGCAATTCTCGGCCCACTGTTGGGTTTATTTAGCGATAAATCTCAGGAAGAATCTTGGTATAAGTAATTTTTCATAGTATCTTTGTTACCCTCAATTATACTGATTAATTTAATAGGTGAAATTGTTTAACCTTCGCAACTGCTAGCCTTACAAGCTATATTGCAGTTAGTCAATAATTTAGGAAAAACACCTGTGTTTCCCCTTTACGATGAAAATCCGACACGAATTACCCCGTATTTCACCTATGGGTTAATTGGCATGAATGTTTTAGTTTTTATTCACGAGGTGAGCCTGTCACATGGACAATTGAGTCGGTTTTTAAGTGAGTATGCAGTAGTACCTCAAGAGTTAACCACCAATTTGAATGGAGAGTGGATAACGTTATTTACGTCGCAATTTTTACATGGTGGTTGGTGGCACTTAATCTCAAATATGGTGTTTCTCTGGGTTTTTGGCAACAATATTGAAGATCGATTGGGTCATGCCAAATATCTGATTTTTTATTTGGCGTGTGGTGCTTTAGCTGCCTTGTGCCAATGGTTTATTGGGATGAATTCTGAGATTCCTTCTTTGGGGGCAAGTGGTGCAATTTCTGGGATTCTAGGTGCGTACATTATCCGCTTTCCCCACGCTCAAGTCATGACTTTAATATTTTTGGGGTTTTTCATCACCACAATCAGAGTCCCAGCACTAGTAATAATTGGACTTTTTATTGTGCAAAATGTAATTTCCGGTCTTGCTACCCTGCAAACAGCCGCTAACATGAGCGTGGAAACTGGTGGAGTTGCCTATTGGGCGCACATCGGTGGTTTTGTATTTGGGGTAATTCTTGCTCCCTTATTTGGCTTGTTTCGACGCGACTAAATACAGCATTTGCTGAAACTCGTAGCACAAAAATTGTTACCTTTCAATTCTCTGCGAGACGATTCTCTTTCAGAGACGCTAAAGCGAACGCCAACGCCAATGCGATAGTCTGCGTTAAAATTTACACATTTGAAACTATTAGTTTTTGTTGGCACTCGCGGAAACTTCTTCTGACTGTTCTACCTCAGATGTAAATGTTGGTGATTTTGCAACTTCTTCAGGTACAGAAACGATGATATCAGCACCATTGATAATTGCTCCCAATAACCCTAGTTCAGATTCAACCAATTGATCGATAGCTTCACCGAGCATATTCTCTTGCGTATAGTTTGGTCGCGCCACCAGTACGATCCCATCGCTGTAGGGTTGAATTAACAATGGGTCATTGGATATGCTGAGGGGACTAGTATCTAAAATGACTAAATCAAACCGTTCGCGGACATCTTCTATCAGCCGCCGCATTTCGCTGGATTCAAGAATAGCAGCGGATTGCCGTACTGGGCCTGGGCTGGGAAGAATGTATAAATTTTCTACATCAGGAACTAAACGAATACATTCACTCAAATTAGCGTAATAACGTAGAGGTTCAATAGTGGCTTCAGGGTCAGGGATTACTTTTAAAGATGTACAACGGGAAGGCGATCGCAAATCTGTTTCGATAATTAAGGTTCTTTTACCAGCACGGGCGGAAGCAACACCCAAATTATAAGCACTTGCCGTTTTCCCCTCTAGGCTACTGGTGCTAGTAATCAATACTACCTTTAAGTTTTTACCACCAATCCGGCGCATATTACTACGGAATTTCTCATAAAATTCTAAATAAGGAGAATCTTGGGAAAATACTACCGGTACTGCATCTGGCTCCAAATCATCAACTGGCATTAAAGGCAATTCTCCCAACAGTGCCACTTCTCGTTGCTTGAGGCTCTCGCGAATATCCTCCCTGGTTTTGAAAGTCCCTTCCAGCGCTCCCAACAAAAATATCACTCCGCCACCAATCAATACACCTAAGAAACCACCCACAGCCAGGGTAATAGGCACACTCTTCGGAGGTTTGGGATCGACAGTGACTGCGGGGCGTCTGGCAATACTGAGGCTGCTAGTAGTTTCTGCCTCTGCGGTTTTCGCATCGGTTAGCTTCACCTGCATTTGGTCATAGATGGCTTTTTTGAGTCCAACCTCCTGTTCTAAACGCGATCGCTCTAATTGCTTATTGGGTATCAGAGCATACTCTCGCCGGAGCCGCGCTTCTAGTTGGATTTCTTGAGCTAGTTGTTGTTGCAGTGTCTCCCGTTGAGTTTGTAAAGACACCATTTGGTTTGCCAATTGCTGGCGTGTTGGATCTAAGCTGCTTTGAGTGCGAATACCTGCAACGCTACCCTGAAGCGGAGCTGCCGTTCCACCACCACCTAAAACTTCAGCAGCACGTTGTTGGAGTAATTCCTCAGCAGCTTGTTTCTGACGCATTAACTGCACCATTGTTGGATGTTCCGGCCGCAAATCTTTTCTGAGTACAGCGATTTGCGATTCACTTTGATAAATTTGCGCTCGTAAGTTCCCAATAATTGGATCGGCACTCAAAGCAGAAGAAACATAAGCTTGTCCGACTGTTAAGCCTAACTTATTTTGTAAACTGCGAACTTGACCATCAACCCCAGAAATAGTTAATTGAATTTGCCGTTGGAGATTTTGGCTGGCAGTAATGGCGCTTAACAAGCTGCCATTCTCTGCTGCTAAGATTGCTGTTCGCTCGACGCGATCGTACTGTTCCAGCTTCTTTTCAGCAATTTGCAATTCCCGTTTAGCTTGTGGTGTGCGATCGTTAATCTTTTGAATAATTGCTTGTAAGCGCCCAGTATTGATGTCACTGCTCAACTTGATCATTGCTTGCATCAATTCTGTCAAGACTTGTATGCCTCGTTTGGCGTCACTATCTACATATTTAAGTTCAAAGGTAGAAGATTCTAATTCTCCACTCTTAGCATTTTTTTTAGGTAGAGCAAGAGCAAGACTTGCACCGAGTTGTTTCGGTTTGACACCGACTTTCTCAGCCACACCTGCAATTATCTGGTTTGATAGTAAAACTTCCTCATTTAGTTCCTTCCCTTGCTGTTGGATTTCATTACCAGTTGCAGAGAAAGAAACTGGCGGCCCACTATAAGTAAGTGCCCCAGATGCTATATAGCTAGTAGGTGGCTCTGGTTGCATAGCTACCACAGTTGAGCCGGCGACAACTAAACCAAAACTAGCTAGTCCAATCCATTTATATTTATCAAAAGCAATCAGATAGCGTTTAACAATTGGTGGGGTCATGGTCGCTTCGCTCCAATTCAAAATTTAAAATACAAAATTCAAAATTTAGGAAGCACCAAACAAAGATAGTGGCTTTGATACAAGTATGCTATCAACTTCCTACTGTATATATCGGTTGATATCTTTAAGACTTTTCCATTAATAAATTCAAATATTCAGTTAGAGATGTGGTTTTTTACACTCCAAACTATTTCTAGGTTGTATCCTTCTTTAATGTTACTAATTCGATCCACCACCGATGTTGTCAAAAAACCGGAGAAAAGATTGAACATTGAAGAAAGGTTGGGTAATGGTGGTCAAGAAATTAGTAATTCTACCAATGAGGTTCCGACCAACAACAATAACATCGTTATCTTGAAGTGCTACATTTTGCGACGCATCACCGCCTAGAGCTTTTTTAGCATCAAGTTTTTGGGTAACAGCTTTGCCTCGTTCCGAATCAAAGCGAACCAGAGCGATATCTCTCAGATTAGCAGTGTCTAGATTTACACCTCCCAAAGCATCTACAAATGTACTGCCGTTAGGCAGTGCTTGAATGGAAAGACCACCCGCAGCGTAATTTAAAACTCGGACTCTAATCTGTGGTGTAGCCAAGGATGAACGTGCTACTAAATTGCGGTCATAACCATCCTCACTACCAACTTCACGACGGGGTACGAGTATCGCATCTCCGTCTTGTAAGCGTAAATTCGGGATTGAACCGCCATTTTGCAGTGCTGCGTATAAATCAATCGTTTGTGAAATCACAGAACCATCGATTAACTTTCGGCGTACTTGCACTTGTCGCAGGTCTGCATTCAACGTTGAACCACCAGATACTAGCAAAGCATCAGCAACACGAGGTGTTGGTGAATTAATTGGATAAATTCCTGGTCGAAATATTTCCCCACTAATGGTAACTTGAACTGATCGCGTTCCTGCCAAGGATACTACCACGATTGGATCTGGGAAAAAGCGACTCAAGCCCAGGCGAATTTTTTCTTGAGCTTCTTCTAGAGTTAAACCTTTTAATGACACCGTTCCCACTTGTGGCACGATGATGTTGCCTTCTGGACTAATTACAGCCTGAAAACTGAGGTCTGGACGCTGCGTTACTAAGGCTAAAACTATGATTGGATCGACAACATAACGATTTAAACCCAAGCGAATTTTTTCTTGAGCTTCTTCTAGGGTTAAACCTTGTAAAGAAACTGTTCCCAATAACGGCACCGCAATATTACCTTCTGGGTTGATTAAAGCTTGAAAGCTTAAATCTGGAAAGCGCTGAACCGAAACGCTAATTCCATCCCCTATGCCTAAGCGGTACGGGCCGGGAGGACGCTGAAGCACAACACCAATTGCATCTCCTGGCCCCAAGAGGTAGCGACTGAGTTGCGGAGAAATTTCTTCATTTACACCACTAGGTGCAACTTCATTAACTGGCACAGGCGAGGGGAATAGGTTTGGTGATTGTCCTTGAGATGGAAAAGGCTGGGCGACAACAAGTTGGATAGGTGTTGTTAAGAAAACTCCTACTTGAAGACTGACAAAACACAAGGCGCTGAATCCACGCATATAATAACTAGCATCTATGAACATTGGTGCAGAAAATATTTAGATAGAAATTAGTCGCGCCGAGTGGTTATTTTACTCTAAAAATGCCTTCAATGTCTCTTTTACCTACAAGTATTTACCAAGAAAAAGAGAATAATTTTGCTAAATTTAATTTCTAACTTGATGTTGTTAACATCATTTTAGATGAGTTTCAGCCTGAACACAATTTATAGAGATACTCTTGATAAATCTCTGCGCAAGGGCATCAAAACAGACTCTACAAAGGGCCTGCCATTAATGCAGCTTGAACTGTTTCCCCAATAGACTGAGCTAAAGACCAAGATGTTTCTACCTGCCCCAAAGGTTCCATTGGAATCAGAATGCTCACGCCAACCCAAGGAGTGCGTTGCTTGCGCCATTGTGCTAGTTGATCTGCCAAGAACCAGTGAAAAGGTGATGGATTTCCACCGTCTGGCATCGCATACCATTGCAAAACAGCGAAGGTTTGCTGTGGTGTGGAGGCGCGAAAAAACCTAGCTTCTACTTTAGTTTCGACATTAGAAGCCAACTTTGCAGATGGTTTGACTGTAAATTTGGCAGAACGAGATTGAGCTATATCCCACTTTCCCCAGCGTGACCTTCCCCAACCGTTAACATCTGTCCACTCTACCTCTGGTTGATCCATAGGCCCATTTTGCGGCAACAAAAGCAGGATTGCCTGGGATTCGGAACCTTCTTTTTTAACTACCTGCAAAGACCAATTATGTTCGCCAATTTGCTGTTCTGCTTGTTCAATGGTTTGCCAACCAGGAAGGGTTAACCCAGTCTTGCGAATCTGTTTTAATTCGTGGAGGGTAGGAACAGGGGGCGGCTGTTTCCATTGCCAGTGTCCTGTCAGATATCCGGGAACCCCCGCCATTGCTAGCAGCAGTAGCAATAATAAAAGTGCTGCTACCTGAGTCAATTGGTTTTCCTTGAAAAATTTAGAGAAGGAAATCATCAGTAAAATTTGCAATACTTAGGCAAAATCTTACTTTATAAAATCACATTGTGAGTTCAGTAATATTTAGGACTTACGTATAAATGATGAAAGATTAAAAGAGTTAGGAGGGGAGAGTGAAGAACAGGGGAGAAGTTGCAGAAAATTTTCCCCTCTGCTCCTGTGCCAATGCCCAATGCCCAATGCCCAATGCCCAATAGTTCTAAGTTTCTGCCTCTTGCTCAGTTTCTAGAGATGCTGAAAAATAGGTATTAATCCAATTCAGTAAGGGCACTAGTGACACCAACATACAAGCAGAGTAGAGATCGCCACCCCAACCTTCATGCAGCCATTTAAAAGCCGCTTCTTGACCCGTGCCGTGAAAGAAAGTCAGTAAAGTATTACGAATGATGTTGGCAGTAACACTAACGATCGCAGCAAGAGATAAAAACGATATAGTTGTCCGCCGTGAAGACAAAGCATCTGTCCAATAAAGCAGCATTAAGCCCACGTAGAGAGTCGTAAATAACATTTTCAGCCCTGCACAATAGGGAGCAACTTCTACAATCCGTCCTCCCACGTAAAGATTGATCTCATCTACGGTTACTTCCATACCAAATTGATTCAGTATGAAGCCTGCTGTGCCAGCGATGAAGCTTTGCAGAGGCAAAGTATAGGGAGCAATGAGATAAGGTAATGCTGTTGGGGTTGCTAAAAATACTAGTAGTAGAGGGAATCCTTGTAATCGCAAACCTGCTATTCCCTTAAACCACAGGCATAATCCGATTAATATCACGGGCAAAGAAAGGTTAACCCACTCTGTAACACCGCTAAGATAAAAAATTGCCCCTAATAACAATAAAACAGCGCCCAAAGGATTGATCGTATCTGGCAAACGTTTCCACTTTTTCCGGTTCATCCAGCCCAGATAAGCCGCAAATGGTAGACCAATAATTCCGTGGCTGAAATATTCGTGTTCTGTACTGATATTTTTGTGCAGCCAACCATCCAACCAGTGTAGCAATATTGGAGCATAAAGCAGCAGCAAAACGCCTAAAATAGCTATATTTAACAAGCCTGATGCGTTTATATTTTTAACCTGTTGCTGGAGTGCCATGATTTTCAGTATTAGTCATTGGTCATTGGTCATTAGTCATTGGTCATTAGTCATTGGTCATTTGCAAAGGATAAATGAGAAAAGACAAATGACAAAGGACAAAGGACAAAGAACAAATTAAGTATGAATTAACTTCAGGCTACCACGCTGCCCAGGTCGGCAGTAGATAGATTATCTGCCTGATAACTTGTTGAGACTGCATTGGCGATCGCTGCTACAACTTCTTTGACTTGGCTACTACTTAAACCAGGATACATCGGTAATGATAATATTTGCTTTGACAACTTTTCTGCTTGGGGAAAATCTCCCAGTTGATAGCCTAAGTTGGTGAATGCTGGCTGAAGATGACAAGGAATTGGGTAGTGAATACCAGTTTGAATCCCCGCTGCTGTGAGTTTTTCCTGGAGTTGCTGGCGTTCTATTGGGCAAGAATCATCTACTTTAATCACATAAAGATGATAAACGTGTCCTGTATCACTTTGATTTTCTATAGGAATAATTCCAGCAGTTGCCAAGGGTGCTAGTTCATTATCATACTGCTGGGCAATAGTCAGGCGATCGCGATTCCACTGCGGCAAATATGGGAGTTTTTTGTGCAAAATTGCTGCTTGCAAAGTATCCAAGCGGCTATTTGTACCTGGTTCAGTATGAAAATACTTTTGCGATGCACCATAATTTCGCAAGCGCACCATCTTCTGGGCTACATCTGCATCTCGTGTCAGCAGCATTCCCCCATCCCCAAATGCTCCCAAATTTTTGCTGGGATAGAAACTAAAAGCTGCTGCTATTCCTACTGAACCAGCGTAATATCCGTCTCTTTGGGCGAGATGTGCTTGGGCGGCATCTTCAAAAATTAGGAGTTTGTAAGTATCGGCAAAGTTCACTAAATCGCGTGGTGATACCATCTGACCATAGAGATGCACGGGGATAATTGCTTTAGTCTGAGGCGTAATTGCCTTTGCTGCTTCTCTTAAATCAATCAAAGCAGTTTGGCGATCGCAATCTACCAAAATTGGTTTAGCTCCAGCACGTAGCACCCCAATTAAGGTGGCGATAAAAGTATTTGCGGGTAAAATTACTTCATCGCCAGCACCAATATTACACGCTTGTAATCCCAGAGCGATCGCATCTGTTCCTGATGCTACACCAACTCCATAAGCCGTACCAGATACTGCCGCAAATGCTGCTTCAAAATCTGAAAGTGCTTGTCCTAAAATAAAATCTCCCCGTTCCAATACAGATTGGATTGCATCTTGCAATTGCGTTTGAATTGGTTCATGTTGTAACTTTAGGTCTACAAAAGGAACTCTAATAGTCATTTTATTCATTATCAGTCGTCCTCAAAAAATGTTTCCTCACATGGAAAAAATAGAAAACCTTGTACAATTTTCGGCATGAAATTGTCGTAGATTTAATCTATTTGGATAAAGGCTTAGATCGATTATTTAGTCGGTTATGGTTTTCAAAATCACGCCCTCTTAATTTGAGTGCCCGAAGTTGCCATCGGACTTCTCTCAAAATTCAAAAAGTTCAGAAACTGGGCTTTTCAATAATTTGGTAGTTTGCTAATCCGTAGGGATATGGTTAGCCTATTTAGGTCATCTTGCACTAGGATTATCATCTCTGGGTGCTAGTTGTTATCAGTAAAATGTCTATATTTTATTACATCAACATCTATTTTTTTAAGTAAATTTACCTTGAATGTTCCAGTCAAAATTTTCCCTTATATAGATAAAGAATCATAGCTCCTTTGTATTGTATCCTTAGCATTAGCTTACCCTGGCTGAATTCAAATCTAACGCAGTCTGATTGGAAAATCTCAAGCGATAAAGACTACATCAGTGCTAAATAAAGAACATTCAGCACCAGTAACTAGTAACTAGCAGACACCACATCTTGGCTTAATGCAAGGGAGAAAAAATTTTTGCCCTAAATTTGTTTGTCAGAGGCAAAATTAGGGAATGCTTAAAAATAGCAATTGATAACCTAGAAATAGGACTTGGATCAATTAACACGATAGAGAAATTATTAAGGTAGCAGTGGCAATGATAGAGCCTGAAAACAAATTATTTGCCCTAAAGGATGGTTGGGATTCTCATGAATCAAGAGAACAGCAACGCCTCAAAGCTTTGTCCGATTTAGGTTTGCGGCAACCAGAAACGATTCCGGTTTTTGAAGAAGCCACACAGACTGCTGCCCACTTTTTGGAAGCACCAATTTCGATATTGGGATTTGTGGATCAAGAACGCCATTGGTTCAAATCGGCGATAGGCTTATCTAGACTAGGACTAATGAATCATTTGGCACAAAGCCGCCAACTACTACGCCGGGAATCATTTTGCACTCAGGTAGTAGACAGCTTTCAAGTATTTGTAATTAATGATACGCATAAACTTACCGATCCAGTACTTGCTGGCAGCAAGTTAGTGCAAGATTATGGTATTCGTGCTTACTTAGGAGCGCCATTAATTGATGCTGAGGGACATTGTTTAGGTGCATTAGCGGTGATGGATTTAGTCCCGCGCAATTTTACAACCCGAGATATTGAGTTTTTACAAATCATTGCTCGTTGGAGTATGAGTGAATTTGAACGTAATAGACTCCTGCAAGGGAAACTCGAATCAAGCGCTGCCAAGAACGTTCCGATATTTTCACTGAATGAGGAACGTAACACTGATATTAAAATCACTGCATCCGCTCAAGATAACGACTCTGTTTCTACTAAGCAACTGAAGCTAGAACTTTTGAGTCAGCTAACTCAGGAATTACGCACGCCCCTAACGTCTGTACTCGGTATGGCTAGTGTTTTAGGACGTGAGATTTATGGGCCTTTGACGACTAAGCAGAGAGAATATTTGGAAATTATCCAACACAGTGGTCGGTACTTACTTTCCCTAGTAAACGAAATTACCGAACTAGGAGCGATGGACGAAAACTCAACTGTACTAAATTTAGCTCCCGTGGATATTGAAATGCTATGCCAACAAGCTATCAATACCCTAGAAGAAGTAGCTAATCGCCGCGAGCAAGATATTCGCCTGTCTATAGAACCAGGCCGCAATCGCATTTGGCCTTTAGATAAAGACAAGGTGCGGCAAATGCTTTATCATCTGGTTTTCAGTGTGATTCAACTTTCGGCTACAGGTAGCATTGTTCGCATTCATGTTTCTTATAAAGAAGATACGCTCAACATTACTATTTGGGTTTCTCATCCCTGGTTAGGGGATGGCATAACAGAGGTCGATCCTTACTTCCGTCTCAATTCTTTGTCGCTGCTGGAGCTTACAGGTGAGATTGCAACTTACAATACTCATACAGAAAGACAAGAACAACTAGATACTTCATCAGTAGCAGTGGAAAATTCCAAAAACTTGAGTGATTCCCACTCAAATTTCTTTGCTAATAGTTCAGGTATAAATTTAGCTAAATCACATGGAAGTCTTTCTCGTGAAAGTTTAGGCCTATTACTAAGTTGTCAACTGGCAGAATTGCACGGTGGACATATTT
The DNA here is from genome assembly GCF_034530775.1 of Nostoc sp. DedSLP04. NCBI lineage: Bacteria > Bacillati > Cyanobacteriota > Cyanophyceae > Nostocales > Nostocaceae > Nostoc > Nostoc sp. DedSLP04. Next base: position 15,815 of record NZ_JAVRCL010000051.1, read on the forward strand.
TGATTCAAGGTTCACCAGAATCAGGATATCGTTATGTGCTTTCTTTGCCACTGCAACTAGCGACTTCCTCACAAGCAATTAGCGATGTCTAATTGTGGGGATTGAAGAAGGTGGGGCCCCCTCTGGGGATAAGGGGTAATGGAGATTGGGAAAGACGTATTTTCTATTTAGATTTGATTAATTCTCTGTGTGCTTCTGCGCTTACCTATGCCTTTAAATTTCAACCCTCAATTCGCCACTATTTTACATCAAGCTGTACTCAGTATATGAAGAACTATTCTTAACTTTCTATTGGCTGATGGCTAGGAATAAGAGCGCCATCGCGTGATGTGCAATTTCTGTTATTACCTTTTTATAGCTATAGGCATTATGATCGATTCCAAGTTCTGCGTCGGCAGGCTAATCGATCGCAATGTTTTTTATGAATTTAGTCTGGCAACGATTTACTCTATCAACTTTACCGCTCAAAGAATATCTTGCTACCAGTTATGTACACCGCTCTCTGGTGGGATTGCTAAGTTCTTGGCGGCAAACTAGCGTCTTGCTTCAATGGGGAGATGCGATCGCAGCGGTTTTACTCAGCTTAATATATGCTCTAGCACCTTTTGCTTCGAGTACATTGGTGGGTTTTTTGCTGGTGGCTTGTGTCGGATTTTGGCTATTGTTGACTATATCTGATGAAGTAACACCAGCAAATGTCTCGTCGTCAGTCACTCCCATTCACTTACTGGTATTGCTCTACTGGGGAGTTGCCGCAGTTGCAACAGCATTATCACCAGTGAAAAAGGCGGCACTTAACGATTTGGGAACCTTGACCTTGTATTTGCTACTATTTACCCTTTGTGCCAGGGTATTAAGGTCGCCTCGCCTCCGTTCTTGGATTATCATCCTTTATCTGCACGTATCGTTAATTGTTAGTGTATACGGGTTGCGGCAATGGTTTTTTGGAGCCACAGCATTGGCAACTTGGGTCGATCCAGAATCTCCTATGTCTAAGACTACAAGAGTCTACAGTTATTTAGGCAATCCCAACTTATTGGCTGGATATCTATTACCAGCAGTAATTTTTAGCTTAGTGGCAATTTTTGCATGGCAAAGCTGGCCTAAAAAAGCCCTCGCATTAACGATGCTAATTGTCAATAGTTCTTGCCTAATTCTGACTTTTAGTCGTGGTGGTTGGATTGGACTAGTGGTAGCAGTTTTAGCTGTGATGGCATTGCTAGTTTATTGGAAAAGCGTGGAAATGCCTCGTTTTTGGCGTACTTGGTCAATACCGATTGTTTTAGGAGGTTTGATCGGCGTATTGGTGCTAGCAGTGATATTTGTAGAGCCAGTGCGGCTGCGAGTATTCAGTATTTTTGCCGACCGTAAGGATAGCAGTAATAATTTTCGCCGAAATGTGTGGGATGCTGTATTTGAAATGATTCGCGATCGCCCGATTTTCGGCATTGGGCCTGGTCACAACTCTTTTAATAAAGTTTATCCCCTCTACCAACGCCCTCGTTACACTGCTTTGAGCGCCTATTCGATATTGTTTGAAGTGACTGTAGAAACTGGCTTTGTTGGTTTAGCCTGCTTTCTCTGGCTATTGATTGTCACATTTAATACAGCAATTTTGCAAGTGCGGCGATTGCGACAAATCAGAAGTGTAGAGGGATTTTGGTTAATTGGGGCGATCGCTATTTTGTTGGGTATGCTAGCTCACGGCACCGTAGATACTGTCTGGTATCGTCCTGAAGTAAATACCCTCTGGTGGCTGATCGTTGCCTTAATTGCCAGCTACTGGACACCTTTAGCTCAAAACCAGACAAATACAACTAACTCAGATCCAGCAATAAATTAACATAAATAAATTGTCAGTTGTTTTCTTACCGGACAACTGACAACTTTTGAATTGTTTAATCTCTGTAAGTAGTAGCACTTGGAGCATTAGGGTCGCGATAAGCTACAGATTCGCGATCGTTCTTTTTGCCAGCCAACCCGCCTAGACCGAGTAAACCAAGCAATCCTAGCCAACCCCAATCAAAATCGTTGCGATTGTCAGTAGTCGTTGTTGGAGCAGTAGTAGTAGTAGTACTAGCTCCAGTGTCATTAGTTGTCTGAGCTTGTGCAGATAAAGTTAAAGGTAAAATTCCCATACTCAAGGTGAGAACGCCAGCGCCAACAGCGGTAATGAAATTACTTTTCATAGTTGTGAAAGTTCCTGATGCTATTTAAAGTCACTCACCACTGTATCGAGTCTTAACTTTAACAAAATCAATCTGCGGCTATAAACTCGGCATTTTCATAACTCACGCTGTAGACATACAGCATGGTTTTCACAGCAGTCTGTTTCTCATTCTTGCTGTGGTAGTTTAGCAACATTGAATCCTCAATAACTTTTCATGGCCCGTTGAATGTCACGCTGGTCTTGGCGTCGTTTCAGGTCTTCTCGTTTATCGTGGAGCTTTTTACCTTTGCCAAGAGCTATACTGACTTTTAGCCAGCCTCGTTTGAGATACATTTTCAAAGGGATTAAAGTTAAACCCTGCTGTTCAACTTTGCCAATTAGCTTACGGAGTTCTTGACGATGCAATAGAAGCTTGCGTGTACGCCGTGGTTCATGATTAAAATATTGTCCACTAGCGTTGTAAGGCGAGATATGCACATTGATCAACCATGCTTCACCATTGCGAAGCAAAGCATAGCCATCTTGGAGATTGACTTTACCCGCACGAATCGACTTTACCTCTGTTCCTGTCAACTCAATTCCAGCTTCGTAAGTTTCTAGAATTTCATACAAATAACGGGCTTGACGGTTGTCGCAAATAACTTTGTAACCTTCGTTCTTGTCGCTCATTGATAATTTTGTGTGCTTTAAATGTACCTAAAAAATTATTTGGATTGGCTTGTGAATTATACGGTGTATCTTAGAACCGCTATAAATGGTGAACTGTATATCACTAATTTAGCTTTTCTAAGTTCACAATTAAGGTTTTCTGGCAATTTTAAGTTAGCTGATACCGATTACCTCTAAGATTTCATAGAACAAGTTGCTTGAGCAACTTGTCTCACTAAGCCTGATTTTGTGCAGTTTCACAAATAGGACTTACACATCAAGTAAAGGCAATACCTTGTGGTAAGCCGATTCTCTAAGAAAAACTCCGTGTAACTTGCTTCTTGGCGTTTACATGAATTGTCTCTACAGAAAATCAAGATTTTCACTTCTCTTTTGCATAAGTCCTGACAAAGAATTGGTATGACGCTAATGATGAGTTGTTACAAATTACAAAGCTCTCTATGCCTCCTAAGCACAGGGAGTCTAAGGTGGTTACATTTCGTTAACCTTCCTAATGATTTAAGATTTCCTTTATAAATAAACCCTGAGAGCAGTCATTAGCTGGTAATCCTGTCATAGTATGAAACATAAGAACACTATTATTGTCTGTGTTCATTAACGGAGTACATAAAAGCAAATTTCTGAGTAAAAAAATGCTAGGGGTGTATTATCCATGCCCTTGACGATCCTTGTAGTGGATGATGATTTGGGCACTCGTCTGTCTGTTAGCGACTATCTTGAACTGTCTGGCTACTCAGTGATCGTGGCTAATGACGGTCAAGAGGCTTTGTTTATGGTGGATGAGTATCATCCTGATTTGATTGTCACGGATATTGTTATGCCACGGATGAATGGCTATGAACTGGTGCGCCGGGTGCGTCAACAACCAGTGTTTCGTTTATTGCCTGTAATTTTATTAACGGCACGCATTAAGACCCAAGAAAGAATTCTCGGCTACCAGTCAGGGTGCGATTTATATTTACCCAAACCTTTTGAACTGGAAGAGTTAGCAGCAGCAATCCGCAATCTTTTGGAGCGATCGCAAATTATCCAATCAGAGTATCGTTTTTCTCATAAAGATAGTTTGGGCATTTCCGGCTCGATAAAAGCGACGGATGCCCATAATTCTCTGTCCACTCAAATTCAGAAATCCCATCTGCACTCATCCCTAACTCACAGAGAACAGGAAGTCTTAGAGTTATTAACTCATGGTCTTTCTAATGCCGATATGGGTCTTCAGTTACACCTGAGTCCTCGAACTGTGGAAAAGTACGTTAGCAGTTTATTGAGAAAAACCTCAACCAGCAACCGCGCGGAATTAGTCCGTTATGCGATGAAGCATGGTTTGGTGGAATAAAAAAGTTAGGAGTTAAAAGTGAGGAGTGAGGAATTAAAACTCCTAACTCCTAACTCCTAACTCATAACTCTTCACTTTTAACTTTTGTCAGCAGACCTTCACAAGCATCGATCAGTAAATCAATAACCTGATTAAATCCCTCTTGACCGCCGTAATAGGGATCTGGAACTTCCTTTAGAGTATGCCGAGAGCAAAACTCGCACATCAAACGTACTTTATGCTGATATTGCTTAGTTCGATCGAGAGTGAGGATGTTGTCATAATTTTCTCGATCCATAGCCAAAATCAAATCAAAGTCTTGAAAGTCTGACTTTTCAAACTGGCGTGCTCGACCACGCAGTTTAATTCCCAACTTAGTAGCAGCCGCAGCACTCATACGTCTGTCAGGTGGACTACCAACGTGATAGCTAGATGTACCAGCAGAGTCACAGAGGATATGTTCGCTCAAGCCAGCCTGCTCAATTAGATGATTCATGATATTTTCTGCCGATGGCGATCGGCAGATATTACCTAAGCAGACAAACAGCAACTTGTAAGGCATAGATATACTTTGTCCTTTGTCAATAGTCATTTGTCCTTTGTCCAATGACTAATGACTAATGACTAATGACCAATGACCAATGATTAAAATCCAGGTAACTCCAACCCACTGGTTAATTCTTCCATGCGTTCCCGCATTGTTGCTGTGGACTTGTTGTAGGCTTCTTTCATTGCCACTGTTACAAGATCGGAAAGTACTTCTGCACCTTCTGCTAAAGCATCTGGAGAAATTTCTACCCGCTTGGGTTCTTGGTTTCCACTGACAATCACCCTTACAAGACCACCGCCAGATTCTCCTTGAATCTCCATTTGCTCCAATTCTTCTTGGAGTCGCTTTGCGCCTTCTTGAACTTGCTGCGCTTTCTTAAAAGCTTCGGCTAATTCTTTCATTTTTCCTAAACCAAAGCCGAATCCCTGTCCTTTTCCTGTCATAATTATTTGTACGCGTATGCGTTGAATAACAAATCAAATTCAATTATAGATGCGGTAAGTAATTTGACTCTTTTTTTACCAATAATTAATGCGTCATAGAGTGGGGAGTATGGAATAGAGAGTAGGGAGTAGGACATTGGTTATTAATTCTTCTCCCTCATCTCCCAATTCCCCATTCCCCATTTTTATCCACAAGCACCTTGAAACTCTCCGAGCATTTTGACTTCTGGCTCTAAATTAATAGACCAACGTTCTTGTACTTGATGTTGGATGTGGCGAATGAGACAGAAGATATCACTAGCTTTTGCTCCACCACGATTAACGATAAAATTAGCATGTAGTAATGCTACTTGTGCTCCACCAATTTGGTAGCCTTTGAGACCAGTTTGTTCAATTAACCAGCCAGCACTGTAAGGTTTGGGATTGCGAAACACACTACCACAACTGGGAAAGTTGTATGGTTGAGTGCTTAACCGATGCTTTTTGTGTTCTTTGGTAATTGCCACAACTTTTGCTGGGTCTGCACCTGGCGCGAGTTGTAAGGTGGCTTGGGTGACTATGCGATCGCCACCTTGCAATAATGAAGTCCGGTAGCTATAACCTAACTGTTCTGGGGTTAGAGTTTCCAGCGTACCATCGGGTGAAAGTACCTCGGCACTAACTAACATATCTGCGATACAGCTATTATGTGCCCCTGCATTCATTACCACTGCACCTCCGGCTGTTCCAGGGATACCAACAGCCCACTCCAATCCTTGCCACCCTAACTCTGCTGCCGCCCATGCCAAGCTAGGAATTGATTCTCCGGCAGCAACGGTTAATTGACCGGTTTTAAGGTCAAAGTTGCTGAAGCGGAGATGACGAGTAGCAATGACTAAGCCTGATATACCACCATCACTCACCAGCAAGTTAGAACCTGCTCCCAGTGTTGTCACCTTTAGCTCGCGTTCTTTGGCGTATTTAAGACTTGCTTGCAGTGCTTCTAAGTTTCGGGGGGCAACGTATAAATCAGCGGCTCCCCCAACTCTATAGGAAGTAAACGCTGACAAACAAGCCTGGGACTTGAGCGCACAATCAGTATTGGGTAAGTAGATTACTTCACTCTCCACCGAATTAGTTATTTGGGGTTTCTTTGTATTCAAAGCAGAAACTGTGCAGACGTTTCCAGCTGCCTGGGAAATGGTCATCTTTACTTTTTTGGTAAAATTTTTACATTTATTTACCGCAAATATACGGTAATAGAGTTCACAGATGAAACCGTTGCGAGAGGAGCGCTTTACTCAGAAATAAAACTTCGCAAAGGTCTTCACTTAGGATGTGGCTTTAGCCGGCTCACAAAGTGTCGTAATTACTTCCGGAATGACCTGGTTCAAGTTTCCAGCCCCCAAAAACAGCGCCAAGTCTCCTGGGCGTAGTGTTTGTAGCAAGTACTCATACACTGCGGGTAAAGTTGGTTGATAAACGACCTGCGAATGCTGTTTAGCAATTTCTGCCGTTAGACGTTCACCACTAATTTGCCCTAAATTCGGTTCGCCTGCACTGTAAATATCAGTTAGCACTACCAAATCAGCATGAGTAAATGACTCGGCAAATTCATCTAAAAAGGTCAGTGTACGGCTATAGCGATGGGGTTGGAAGATGGCAACCACTCTTTGCCCTGGTCTTGCCTGTAAACGTGCTGCGGCGAGAGTAACGCGAATCTCGCTCGGGTGATGAGCATAGTCATCAATGAAGGTAATGCCATTGACTTCGCCTCGGAACTCAAAGCGTCGTCTTGCTCCTTCAAAGGTGGCGATACCTTTGGCAATTGCTCCAAATTCTAAGCCCAAAGCGCGACCAACAGCCACTGCGGCTAAAGCGTTGCTGAGATTGTGCCGACTGAGTAACCGCAACGTCAACACGCCCAAAGCTTTGCCTTTTTCCCAAACCAAAGCCGTGGTACCATCAGCACGATAATCAATATTAGTGACGGTGTAATCAGCGTCGGTATCTGAGTGTAAGCTGTAGGTAATTGTGGGTTGCAAGCGATCGCGCACTGTCGCACAGTCAATGCTACCTATTAAAGTTTTACAACCCTTAGCAAATGTCTGGAAGGTGTCAATGACTTCTTCTAATGTATCGTAGTGGTCAGGATGATCGAGTTCAATATTGGTGATGATGCCAATTTCGGGAGCGTGTTTTACTAAAGAACCATCTGATTCATCTGCTTCGGCTACCAAATATTGGCTTTGTCCCAATCGAGCATTACCTTCCCAAGCATTGACTTCGCCACCGACTAAAATCGTTGGGTCTAGGCCTGCTTCTAGAAGCATATAGCCAATCATACTACTGGTTGTAGTTTTGCCGTGGGTTCCTGCCACTGCAATACTGTAGTAATCGGCAATTAAAGCTGCTAGGACATCTGAACGATGTAAAACTGGACAACCTAATTCCAGCGCTGCTTTGTATTCTAAATTATTAGTGTTAATTGCTGTTGAACAAATAACTTGAGGCAGTTTTGACTTAGTATCAGTAGGTAATTCTTCTGGTGAATTTAATACTACTGGATTAGCTAATACCTGAGGTTGAAAGAATTCGAGATTGCTTGCCTCTTGTTTACCAAAAATATGAGCACCGATAGATTCCAATTTGTGCGTAATGTGGTTAGGACGAAGATCCGAACCTGATACTGGAAATTGACGCTTTGCAAGAACGTATGCCAGAGCAGACATACCTATGCCACCGATGCCAATGAAATGAAATGGTCTACCACTAAAATCTACAGAATTAGTCATTTATTACTCCTTTTACACCACACCACACCATAATCACAAATGACACGCGTATCATAACAGGATTTTGATTTTTACCGTAACTACTTCTGTATCATGTTCATGTTTGATGCCCAAATGATGTTTCTGCCCTGGCTTTCCTGGTTGAGAATGATTTTACCTTGGTTGGAGGTTTTTGCTATTTCGGAACTGTTCTTAAGATTATTCTGAAAATTTTGGCTGCATCGGGAAAGAAATTCTTGTAATGTCAAATACATATTTCTGGCTACCTTACTGGAATTGGCTACATAATACATTGTTTAGTGAAACTAATTTGAAATTGCATCAAGTTTAGGCGTGAATTGAGTACAATAGTACATTGGTAATGAAACTATTTTTCAATTGCATATAACCCAGGCTTATCTGGATGCAGCAACTAGCAATTTTTGGTGGCACATTCGATCCAATTCATTGGGGACACCTGCTCGTAGCCGAGACAGCTTTGCATCAAGTATCCCTGGAAAAGGTAATTTGGGTGCCATCCCTAAACCCTCCTCACAAAGAAGCAGCTTTGTTTGAGCATCGCGTGCAAATGCTGCAATTAGCCATCAAAGATAACCCAGCATTTACTGTCTCACTAGTGGAGACTAATCGCTGTGGGACTTCTTATGCCATTAACACCCTAATTGACTTATCTGCTTGTTACCCCAATACTCATTGGTACTGGATTGTAGGCTTGGATACTTTCCAAACCTTACCCAGTTGGTACCGGGGACACGAATTAGCACAAATGTGTAATTGGTTAATCGCACCCCGACAGCTAGGTGGTGAGACTATAACTCAAAGCAAATTAATCTGCAAGCAAGTGGAGCAACAACTCAAAAAGCAGTCTTTGCTCATTCACTGGCAACTCTTGAATATACCTTTAGTAGGAGTTTCGTCAAGTCTAATTCGCAAATTTTGCCGCGAACGCCAGTCAATTCGTTATTTAGTCCCAGAATCGGTCAGATCATATATCACTAACAACAATCTCTACTCTTACAAATCTGAATAAATTATGTGTTTTTTTATTGATCTAACACTTTATGGTTAAAAGTGCCCCCCCCCTTTGCGATATGATTGGGGTCAACGATATCAACATAATAAGCATAAATACAGAGGGCAAGACACTGTGATTAGAGTTGCAATCAACGGTTTCGGGCGGATTGGACGTAACTTTGCGCGTTGCTGGGTGGGTAGAGAGAATAGTAAAATCGATCTTGTCGCTATTAATGACACTTCAGACCCTAGAACTAATGCTCACCTGCTGAAGTATGACTCCATGCTAGGGAAGATCAAGGGTGCTGAGATTAGTGCCGATGATAACTCTATCATCGTTAACGGTAAGACCATTAAGTGCGTGTCCGATCGCAATCCCGAAAACTTGCCCTGGAAAGATTGGGGAATTGACCTAATTATCGAAGCAACCGGGGTATTTACTAGCAAAGAAGGAGCGCTCAAGCACGTAAATGCTGGAGCCAAGAAAGTTCTGATTACCGCTCCTGGTAAAAACGAGGATGGTACTTTTGTGGTTGGTGTGAATCATCATGACTATGACCACAACAAACACCACATTATCAGTAATGCTAGCTGTACTACCAACTGCTTGGCACCAATCGCCAAGGTGTTGAACGATAAATTCGGCATCATCAAAGGTACGATGACCACCACCCACAGCTATACAGGCGATCAGCGCTTGCTAGACGCTTCTCACCGGGATTTACGACGGGCGAGGGCCGCAGCGATAAACATTGTACCCACTTCTACTGGCGCAGCAAAAGCAGTGGCGCTGGTTATCCCAGACCTCAAAGGCAAGCTAAATGGCGTTGCCTTGCGCGTACCAACCCCGAACGTCTCAATGGTAGATTTCGTAGTTCAGGTTGAGAAGCGTACTATTACTGAAGAAGTTAACCAAGCTCTCAAAGATGCTGCCGAAGGCCCACTTAAAGGCATTTTGGACTACAGCCAACTAGAACTAGTATCTTCCGATTATCAAGGTAGTGATGCTTCTTCGATTGTTGATGCTAGCTTGACTTTGGTTATGGGCAATGACTTAGTAAAAGTTATGGCGTGGTATGACAACGAGTGGGGTTACAGCCAACGAGTTTTGGATTTGGCAGAGTTGGTAGCCCAGAAGTGGCAATAATTAATTTGTCATTAGTCATTAGTCATTGGTCATTAGAAAAAGGACAAAGGACAAAGCACTATTGACTAAAATGTTGAAATCCCTGGCTAAGATTCAGAACTTGGTCAGGGAATTTTTTTTGCTCGTCGTGCAATATTACTGTCGATCCGGCTGTAATCCTGCCTGCGATCGCAGCACCTTGACCAAGATGTTGCACTAAGGCTGATGCCAATTCTTGTGGTAAACACAGCACTAATTCAAAGTCTTCGCCACCGTATAGAGCATATTCCAGCGCTTGCTCTGGTGTCAGCCAATAGTTAAAAGTTTTTGGTACGGGAATTTGTCTATGTTCTAAGATAGCGCCAACGCCACTGGCGCGGCAAATTTGGATAATCGCATCTGCCAAACCATCGCTGCTATCCATACCAGCAATGGGCATGGGGCATTGGGATGCTAAAATTTTCCAGAGGATTGGTAAGACATCTAATCGTGGCTGTGGGCGTTGGTGTGCGCGGATTAGAGCCGTCTTTTCTTCGTTGTTGAGGTTTTGTCCTAATTCGGGATGTAAGAGCAGTTCTAAGCCAGCGTGGGAGGCTCCATGAACGCCTGTAACGACGATCGCATCTCCGGCAACAGCAGCAGAACGGCGAATAATGTGACTAAGGTTAACTTGACCAAAAGCGGTGATTGCCAGAGTAGTAACAGGCGATCGCACCACATCACCCCCAACAATTGGGGTATTGTATTTTTGCAGGCATTCTGTCATTCCCTGGTACAAGCGTTCTACCCAACTCACCCTAAGTTCACCGGGTAGTCCCAACCCAATAGTGATTCCCAATGGAGAAGCACCCATCGCTGCTAAATCTGATAAATTTGCAGCAGCAGCTCGCCAACCAGCATCTTCTGGGGAAGTGGTGAGGTTGCTAAAATGCACGCCATCAACCATTACATCTGTAGTCACTACCAAAGATTGCCCTGATGCAGTCTCAAGTACTGCTGCATCATCGCCGATAATTTCTGGAGGACAAAAACGCTGTAATCTTTCTAAAAGACCTTGTTCACCAATGTCTTTTACTTGTTGAGAAGATAACTCACTGTTCACAATCGGTTTTCCGTGTTGCAAAATTACGAAGAAAACTGATGATTTACTTTACTGTTTTAAGATAAAGGTATCGTCTAGGAGTCAGTTGGAATGGTAACAACACCAGTAACCAGCATCACATTTGAGGAGTACTTAACCTATGATGATGGTAGCGATTTCCATTATGAACTGGTGGATGGCAAGCTAGAGCTAATGAATCCACCTACTATTGAACATTTCCTGATTGCCAAATTTCTTGAGCAATCGCTAGATGCAGAAATCAAACGTTGTAACTCTACTTGGCTGTGTTTTCGGGAAAGTGGGGTGAGAACGGGTAGAAATAAATCTAGGTTGACTGATTTGTGTGTAGTGACACTGGAACAAGCTAGAGAATTGTTAAACGCTTCAGCAGTATTTGAGTCACCACCGTTACTAATTGTCGAGGTGGTTAGTCCAGAGTCGGTGAAACGGGACTATCGTTATAAACGCTCAGAATACGCGGCCTTAGAGGTTGCTGAATATTGGATTGTAGACCCACTTGAAACAAAAGTTTCAGTGTTACTACTGGAAGATGGTTTTTACGAAGAAACAGTTTTTACCGCTACTCAGCAAATTGTATCACGAACTTTTCCAGAATTAGCGATCGCAGTTGATCGGGTATTCACCGCCGGAAATCTAAATCAGGGGAGACGCGATTAATCGCGTCTGTACAAGAATTATTCTCCCCCTACTCTCTTCTTATGCAGCTTGCGGCTGAACCAGATTTTCTATTCCTTGAACCACGGTTGCTGATTCAATTTTGTCACCAGCTTTCAATTTATCCAAAACTTCTTTACCTTCGGTGAGATAGCCAAAAACGGCATAGCGACCATCCAATAGGTTGCGTCCGGCGGGGGTGAGTTCTGGTTCAAACAAAAAGAAGAAAAATTGTGATGAACCACCATTTACTTCACTTTCGGGACGAGCCATCACTACTGCACCAAAGGCAGAAAAAGGTAAAACTGGCATATCAACGTAACGTCCAGCTTCTTCTAAAGTAATGCCATAAGTAGGTGCTTTATCGCCTTTAACTAAGATTTCTAAAGGAATAGCGCGATATTTGCCCGTTTTTGGGTCAATAAAACCCACATCTTTCCCAGCAGGATCTCCAGTTTGCAGAAAGTAAGACTCTTCAGAACGGGTAAATTCTAAGCCATTATAAAAACCCCTCTGTACCAAATCTACAAAATTCCCAGCAGTCACAGGAGCGCTGTAACCGTCTACAACAAGGGCCAAATCGCCTTTGTTAGTTTTAATTTCTACAGTGGCACGACCTTTAAGTTGCGGCAGATTACTGTACTGGGCAGGCACTTCAAAGGGGAATTGTTTCACCATTGACTCTTCTAGCTGAGTAACGAGATTTAGTAGTTTACCTCTCTCTTCCAGTATTTGTTCTTTATCTTTGCTGTTCGCCAATTCTTGCAATTTACCCACCCCAGATTTCAACTCGGTAATCCAAGCTTCGGCTTGGGGTTGGCGTTCTTCAGGAACGCTTGTTAAGATTTGGGAAGGTTTATCGAGAATGCGGGATGCTTGGCTGATGTCTTTGGAAATAGCACCCCAACGCCGATTCGCCCGCAGTTGGGCAGAGATGTCCTCTAAGCTGCCTTGTAGTTGCTGCACAGGTTTGTTATCTATCGGGAGTGCATACCGCAACAAAGCCTTTCCGTCGGTAATTGCATTGCCGGCTGGCAGTGCGGCGCTACTGGAGGGAGTCCACCCAGCTGTAGTTATGCCTAAAAATATTGTTACCAGCAGTATTGCTATTAGGCTGTTCTTCAGCCAGGATTTTAATAAGTTAAGCATGGGATAACTCAAATGCAGCATTGAATATGTTGACTGGACGTAACCCAATACGGTTCGGATAAGCAGGGGAGGCAGGGGAAGCAGGGGAGGCTCTTGAGGAAAGAGGGTTTTTAGTAATTCTTCTCTCCCCTTGCTTCTGTTCTCCCTCTGCCCCCCTGCCTGCCTCAACCAAGAATATTCCTTAACCAAACGGTATTGGGACGTAACCCATCAATAATCTTCCCACGTTAAGGGCGGAGGATAAATGACTAATGACTAATGACAAATGATTAATGACTAATGACAAATGCCCAATGACGACCCTAGAAGGGTACAATAAATGCCGATTGTCTTCCAAAATTTGAAAGTTTCATGATCTCCAGTAACGACTTTCGACCCGGTGTTTCAATTGTATTGGATGGGTCTGTATGGCGAGTGCTTGAATTCTTACACGTCAAGCCAGGTAAAGGTTCTGCCTTTGTACGAACTAAGCTAAAAAATGTCCAGAGTGGGAGCGTGATGGAAAAAACGTTCCGCGCAGGGGAAACAGTGCCGCAAGCTACTCTAGAAAAAAGTACGATGCAACATACCTATAAAGAAGGCGATGAGTTTGTCTTTATGGATATGGAAACCTACGAAGAAGGCAGATTGACCCGCGAACAAATTGGCGATCGCGTCAAGTACCTGAAGGAAGGTATGGAAGCTGAAGTTATTAAGTGGGGCGAACAGGTTCTGGGAGTAGAGTTACCTAAGTCTGTTGTTCTGGAAATTGTCCAAACAGATCCGGGTTTAAAAGGTGACACTGCCACAGGTGGCTCAAAACCAGCAACTTTAGAAACTGGTGCAGTTGTGATGGTTCCTTTGTTTATTTCTCAAGGAGAACGCATTAAGGTTGATACTCAGGAAGATAAATATATCAGCAGGGAATAACTTTCATCTCTACTAAAGATGCAAGTCTCGATTTAAATCCCTACATAGGGATTAATTCCCTGCCACACTTAAGATGCTCATTTACGGATAGGTCGAGGTAATAAAAACTGTGCCATTGGACTTTAATGAAATCCGCCAACTTCTGGCAACTATCGCACAAACAGATATTGCAGAAGTCACGCTCAAAAGCGATGATTTTGAGCTAACAGTCCGTAAGGCTGTGAGCATTAGCAATCAGATGTTGTCGGTAGGTCAAGGGACTTTAGGCGGTGTGGTAGGTTCAGGCTTGACATCAGGTTCATCTGGGGGAAACCAGATGAGCGGAAGTCAGGTAACGGAGGTGTCCACATCTCGTGTATTTGAGAATACTGGAACTAGCACACAAATGCAGTTATCTGTAAATTCTCCCTCAACCATTGACCAGAGATTAGTAGAAGTGCCTTCCCCAATGGTAGGAACGTTTTATCGCGCTCCTGCGCCTGGGGAAGCGGCATTTGTGGAAGTGGGCGATCGCGTCCGCAAGGGTCAAACAGTCTGTATCATTGAAGCCATGAAGCTGATGAATGAAATCGAAGCCGAAGTCTCTGGACAGGTAATGGAAATTCTCCTTCAAAATGGCGACGCTGTAGAATATGGTCAACCTTTGATGCGAATTAACCCTGATTAAGTATTAATGTATATATGATGTGAGTCATTGTTAAAACTTTCAGTCCTTGCGGGTCAACCCTGATGAAACAAACGTTGCCTTTACCACCAGAAGTGGTGCAACAAGTAGCTGAATACTTCAGCCTATTAAGTGAGCCAATGCGCCTACGGCTGCTACACTTATTACGGGATGAAGAAAAATGCGTGCAAGAGTTGGTAGAGGCAACACAGACTTCTCAGGCAAATGTGTCAAAGCACCTGAAGGTAATGTGGCAAGCAGGTATCCTTAGCCGCCGCAGTGAAGGAACTTGCGCCTATTACCGGGTGGAAGATCAAATGATTTTTGAGTTGTGTAATCGGGTTTGCGATCGCCTCGCCACAAGGTTGGAGCAGCAAGCCCGTAATTTTCGCGTATTAAATAGCAAACGTTAGGTCAGTTGTCCTTTGTCCTTTGTCCTTTGTCCTTCGTCATTTGTCCTTTGTCATTTGTGAAAAACTAATTACCAACGACCAATGACTAATGACTAATGACTAATGACTAATGACTAATGACCAATGACTAAAGCGGATAATCTTTCTGAAACTGTTCGCGAGTTAGCGGTTGTTGTAACTCTAGACCCTCACCGCCTAAAATATCCAACGGTTTGCCGTTTACGTCAATGTAAACTTTGGCTTTGGGATTTAAAGTTGTTGCAGTGTAAACAACTTGTCCAATGCGGCCCATCATTGAAGTGCTACCACCACCGCTAGTAAAATCTTCAGATAAATTAACGCGAACTTCATCTTTTTCCGCCTTCAGCCCCAACAGTTTGGTTCCTTTGGGGATGGTTGTAGAATCTGTTCCTTCTGTTGGGCCTGCTAACAAACTTTGGAAAGCTGCTTCTAAAGCCTGGTTGGGTAGTACAGAAGCTACTTTAACAGGCTGGGGAACCAAAGCAACATTTTTGTCTTTTGGTCTTAGCCAATAAACGTTGGGGGTTTGCTCATTAGCTGGCTGCCTAGTTGATGGCTGTGCTGGCTGTTCAATGCGGCCAGAAGGGTTTGACGGTGTGGGAGTATTGCCAGATTGTGTGGTAAACCAAGCTACACCGCCACCCACCGCTACAACCGCTGCTGACACCGCTGCAATTACGCCTGAAGAAATACGATTAGATCCTTGTTGGTCTTTCATGTTCAAAACCTTCCTAACTGAGGGCTGATATGGTAGTTATGTGAGGAGCAGCCTGGTTAAAGACGATACTTATAGGTAGAGAGTTTCCCACAATCTAGAGGAGACTTAAATGCTTCTTAATTCTGTAAGCCCCTAATTCAATTTTAGAATTTTTATTTCTAATCCGTCACCTACCAAATTATGTAAATTTTGGAAAGACGCAATTAATAGCGTCTCTGGGGAATCTGACTTTTTATAGGTTCTGAAAAACCTCTCTCTAAATCTCTCTCCTTCGAGGAGAGAGACTTTGAATTTTCCGTTTTACACTCGTGGGAAGGGGATTAGGTTTTTCGTAGGTCTTTCCAGATCAAGTGAAAAGTTAGGTTGAATGGAAAATTGTCTACTCTCTACTTCACTCTATTGCTTGTGTAATCCACTTATGAAGTGTTGTTGTCACTTCATCAATGGCAATTTCTTGAGATTTACGGGTGGCTCTTTCTACAACTTCAACTTTGCCATTAGCGATCGCGCGTCCGGTTACAATTCGATAAGGTATACCAATCAAGTCAGCATCTTTAAATTTCACTCCCGCGCGTTCGTCGCGATCGTCTAGTAAAGTTTCAATTCCGGCTTGATTAAGTTCTGTGTAAAGTTTTTGGGCGATTTCGATTTGTTGAGCATCCTTTATGTTAGGAATTGTGACGATCGCGTGGTAGGGTGCGATCGCAACTGGCCAAATAATCCCATCTTTATCGTAAGATTGCTCGACAGCAGCTTGTGCTAATCGTGACACGCCTACACCAAAACAACCCATAAATAGCGGCTTCTCTTCACCCTGTTCGTTGGTATAAGTTGCACCCATCGCTTGAGAGTATTTCGTACCTAATTGGAAGATGTGACCTGCTTCAACTCCACGGGCGCTTTGTAGGATTTGTTCTGGATTGTGGATGGCGCGATCGCCTGGTCTTGATTTACGAATATCTACTACTCGTTCTGGTAACTTAAATTGCTCACCCCAATTAGCACCAACTACGTGATAACCTGCTTCATTCGCGCCTGTAACAAAGTTTTTTAAATCAACGGCTGTTCGATCCACCAAGCGTAAAAACTTGGAATGGATCTGTTTATTAGCAGTAATATACTCATCTGCAATATCTGGTGCAATGTAGCCTAAAGGCAGAGATTTAGTTGTCCATGCTTGCTGGGCTTCTACATTTGGTACATTCAAACTAATAATAGTTTTAGCGCCATATTCAGAAGCTAATTTAGTCAGTTCATTTTGCAATTTGACCTCATTAACTTCCTGATCGCCTCGAATGCTTACCAGAACTAACACTGTTGTGCCATTATCATAAACTGTCTGATAAAGGACATTTTTCACCAATTGAGTAGGAGAACAGTTGAGGAGTTGACACACCTTTTCAATCGTTTCTGTTCCAGGTGTATCGCGTTTCTCATAGGTTGTAAACCGTGAGGTTTCAGCGTCAATTGGTAAAGAAACAGCCTTTTCTACGTTAGCGGCATATTTACCATCCTCAGTGTAAAGAACTTCGTCTTCGCCAGCTTCCGCCAAAATCATAAATTCTGTAGAACCAGAACCACCAATTGCACCAGAATCAGCTTCCACGGCCCGAAAAGCTAAACCAGAACGCCGCAGAATATTACTGTAGGCTTGATACATATCCTGGTAAGTTTCTTTGAGGCTGGCTTCATCCGTATGGAAGGAATAAGCGTCCTTCATAATAAACTCCCGTCCGCGCATTAAACCAAAGCGGGGACGAATTTCATCGCGGAATTTGGTTTGAATTTGGTAGAGATTTAGTGGTAGCTGGCGATAAGAGCGAATCATATCACGAGCGATCGCTGTAATTACTTCTTCATGAGTTGGGCCTAATCCTAATTGTTGCTCGCGGCGGTCAATTAGGGAAAACATGATCCCCTCAGCTTTGGTGTAAGTGTCCCAGCGTCCCGATTCCTTCCATAAATCAGCAGGTTGTAATTGTGGTAGGAGACATTCTTGTGCGCCTGTAGCGTTCATTTCTTCCCGGACAATTTGGGAAACTTTTTGCAGTACCCGCCACATCAGAGGCAAATAAGCATAAATACCGCTACCGATGCGACGGATGTAGCCTGCACGGAGTAATAATTTATGACTGGGAATCTCAGCATCAGCCGGATCGTCTCGCAGTGTAACAAATAACATTTGTGAAAGTCGCATCGTTTAATCCCTTTCCAGAATCTCTAATTTGTTTATAAACCAACTGGCGATTATAAATCGCGCGTCAGAAAAGCATTTTAGTTTTTGAACCTGCGTGGTGTGCGATGGCTTTGCCCGCCGCAGGCATCGGCATCTTACAGCCCTTAAGATATGGCATGATATAATCTTTGCAACTATTTAATCTAGGTCTAGGTTATGAGTCCTTTGACATTAAAACTAGACACCGTTCACCTGAGTGACGAACAATTTTATCACTTATGTCAAAATAACCGCGAATTGAAATTTGAACGCACTGCCAAGGGAGAATTAATCATTATGTCCCCCGTTGGAGGTGAAAGCGGCAATCGAGAAGCAGATTTAATTATTGATTTGGGAATCTGGAATCGGCAAACTGACCTTGGTTACACTTTCAGTTCTTCTACTATATTCAAATTACCTAATGGTGCTGACCGTTCTCCAGATGCCGCTTGGATTCAAGGAGAACGTTGGCAAGCACTTACACCTGAACAAAGACGCAAATTTCCCCCTATTGCACCCGATTTTGTCATTGAATTAAGGTCAGCAACAGATGATTTGGAAATATTGCGTTCCAAAATGCAAGAGTATATGGATGCAGGGGTGCAGTTAGCATGGTTAATTAACCCCCAACAGCAGCAAGTGGAAATTTATCGCCAAAAACAAGATGTAGAAGTGCGAAATCTACCCACACAACTATCGGGTGAAGATGTATTGCCAGGATTTAGCTTGAGTCTTTCTTGTTATTAAGCTTTGCAAGTGCTGCTAAATCTCTACTATCTGCCAACACTTTTCATTGCAGCAGAAAATACTTTATAAGTCTGCATCAGTACGCTTCATTAAAATAATTTGCGTAGACTAAGAAGGTATCCTAGTTTTCTAACCTGAATAATGTGCCAAGCACAGCGCAAGAGGCAGATTTTACCTTGATTTCATTACTCAGGGCATATTACAGCCGTTAGGATATCTTAAAAGAAATAATCATCAGGCGATTAGAATCAGGGAATCTTTAGGAGAAACTACTTTGGCAGATGTAATTTATCAAGCACAGGCACCCTTAGAATTTATTCCTCCCGCGTTTAACCCTTTATTACTACGAGTTGTCCATCTATTACTACCCAGTTGGATAAACTGGCAAACACCTATTAGCCAAATTGAAGCAGATAACGTAGAGGTTCTAGTGGATCTTTATCGCCAGTTTCAGGAGGGTAAAATCCGTTTTATGCTGGCATTTCGCCATCCCAAAACAGACGATCCGTTTTGTTTGGGTTACTTGCTATCTCAACTCGTACCAAAGACAGCGCGATCGCAAGGTACAACACTACAACATCCCATTCACGCTCATTTTATCTACGATCGCGGTATTCCTCTCTGGGCAGGTTCCCACGTTGGCTGGATTGCTTCTCATTTAGGTGGTACTCCGATTCAGCGAGGTAAGGCTGACTGGACGGGGTTACGTTCGGCGCGTGAGTTGTTCGCCAATGGCAAATTTCCAATGGCGGCTGCACCAGAAGGTGCTACCAATGGTTTATCGGAGAATATTAGCCCGCTAGAACCTGGTATCGCCCAATTAGGCTTTTGGTGTGCTGAAGATTTGCAAAAAGCTGGAAGCGACCAACAGGTTTTAATTGTACCAGTTGGGATTAAATATAGTTACGTTGATGCTCCTTGGGATGCGATCGCAAATCTTTTAAGTGAATTGGAAGCGGCTAGTGGTTTACCTGTGAATCCAGCAGAAAACGCTTCTATAGAGTCGCTTTATCCCCGGTTGTTGGCTTTGGCAGAACATTTACTTTTGCTCATGGAGGAATTTTACACCCGATTTTATCATCAAAAACTGCCAGAGACCAAGATTATCAACGGG
Organism: Nostoc sp. DedSLP04; assembly: GCF_034530775.1. Taxonomy (NCBI): domain Bacteria; kingdom Bacillati; phylum Cyanobacteriota; class Cyanophyceae; order Nostocales; family Nostocaceae; genus Nostoc; species Nostoc sp. DedSLP04. Next base: position 35,603 of record NZ_JAVRCL010000051.1, read on the forward strand.
CAAATTCCAGATAGAAATGAAGCATTAGCAGTTCGTTTACAAGCGTTGTTGAATGCAGCGCTGTTAATCTCAGAACAGTATTTTAATTTGCAGTCAAAAGGTAGTTTGAGTGACCGTTGTCGGCGAGTCGAGCAAGCAGGTTGGAATTATATATTTAGAGAAGAATTTAAAGATGTTAAAGGAGTATCTGCGGTTGAAAGAGCTTTAGGCGATCGCATTGCAGAAGAAGCGAATGCGCGGATGTGGCACATGCGTTTAGTAGAAAGTTTTGTGGCAGTTTCTGGTAATTATATTCGTGAAAATCCAACAGCAGAAAGGTTTGCTGAAACGACTTTAATTTTATGGCAAATGATTGCTAAAATCAAAGGCAATAAAACTGTACAGCGTCCGCAATTGGGTAAGCAAAAAGTAAAAATAACTGTGGGTGAACCTATATCCATTTCTGAGCGTTACCCGGTATATAAGGAAAATCGGTTGGGTGCTAGACAAGCTGTTGCTGATGTGACCAACGATTTGCAACACGCATTGGAAGGTTTGATTTGATTAGAAAGGTTGCATTTTTTGCTAGAAACCAGAATAAAGGTGTCAGTCGTCAGGAGGCTTATTGATTTCGACCCCTGCCTCCTGACTCCCTTAAATAGCAAGGTGCAATGTAAATGCCCAAGTGTTCATCCAAATCGGATATTACTTTCTAAAGTAGATTGCGGGTTTAGATGCCCTGTACGGGGATGCTGGCGGGATATGCTTTATTAAGCTTACACAAACCCAAAAGTTTTTTAAAATTATCTAATTAAATGGGTGCAGATAATCGTAGGCTACTACATCTACTTGGTTTTGCTGCTATTTCACTTTAATACAATTGGGTTAAATAAAGGTAATTGTAACTAAATATGTCATTCTTTATTTGAGTTTTATAAAATTAGCGTTAAGTTATCCAAATTATATTTTCCGAAAAATCACGCTTTTATATTTTTGTAATTCCAATTACAAATAGAGGAGTCCAAAAAATTGTGATTCTCTAAATCAATCAATTTATAAATAATGAAAACTCAAAACTTATTCAATTTACTGAAGGTTGGTATTGCTACTTTTGGAATCTTCTTTGTGGCTGGTCAAGGAGCCTATGCCTCAGACTTAAAGGGAACAGCATTTAGCATCTCTTTGGAGTGTCTGAACGACACTACCGGTCTTTTGGTGGGTCAAAATTCCACTGCTAACGGGTGGCAGTATGCATTTGATTCAAACAAAGATGGTATGAACGGGAATTACTGGGTTGGTGCCGCGCCAGGAAAAGTAAACCCCTACGATATCTCTGGTATGGCTATCAAAGAAACTGCTACCAGCATCATTGTGGCAATCAATGGCAATATGAAGTTAACAGGAGAGGCTGAACAGGGTGCTGCCGGCGGTCAAATTGGATATGGTGATTTGTTCTTCAATATGGCCGGTAAGACCTTTGACAATGCTATGAGCAGCGGGGATTTATTTGGGATTCATTTCGCTGAAGCGAATGCTTCAGGGGTACAACAATTAGGTGTTTATAGTGGTGTTCAGGCAAAGACAGTTACTAATATCAAAGAAGGCTACAGCGTTGCTACATATGGTGGTTTAGCAGGAGGAGGGAATTCTTACGAAAGTCAGGTAAAACAAGGTGGTGGTATTGTCGGTTATGGTGATTTGACCAATAGTTACTTTACCAATAACGGCAAGGACAATACATTTAATCTCAATGTTATCAACTCTGGAAATTATCTGAGTGAAATCTCGTTTTTAGCACAGGGTAATATAACCCAGCAGTTGCTAACCACTGGTTATGATGCCAGCAAATTTAATGGCACACAAACCATTGCATTTGAATTCAAGAAATCTGGTATTGTCCAATCAACTCCTGAGCCTGCTAGTCTCGCTGGTTTAGGAATTGTTGGTCTGGCTTTGGCTGGTAGCAAGCTACGCAAGAAATTAGCATAACAATTGGCTAAGGAGTATTCGCAATACGGCTTGATTTCTCTCGAGTGATTATAGACAAGATAAAAGACTATTTTCTCTCATGGAAATGATCGCTGGAGTCATGGAATTTTGGATGAAGCTTAAGCGAAAAGTATCCCAAACCGTATAGATTTAATCGTTAAATATTAAATAGGTAAATTTCAATGCCCTTACTTTCTAGCAAGGGCATTTTTTTCTAATATAGTTATCAAATACAAAACTACTCAGGCAATTCTCTAAAGAATCTCGGTAATGCTCATGACACCTATACTCGCTATAAGGCTTGCAGCGGCTTGTTGTCTGACATCGCTCCTTACACCTTAACCTGGAAACACCTTAGATAAATCCACAACTAAATCAGAAAAACAGGGCAGATTAACTGATTCATTTGGCAGATAAATAAATTTGCGACGATAACCAAATTTACTTTGTAAGGCTTGATAAGGTTCGCTATAGCACTCCAGATAATTATCTACTAAATTAAATATCCAATAATCAGAAATACCTGCTTCGGCATAAATAGGTAGCTTTTCCTCTTGGTCATATTTTAAGGATGAATCAGCAATCTCAATTAAGAGTAAAATATCAGATGGGCTGGGATGATTCGCTAGATAGTCATCATCTCTATTTTTTGCAATTACTCTATCTGGTTCAGGCTCACTGTTGTTAGACAAAGTAATTGGTTGTTGTCCTCGCAGGGTTGCGCGATCGCCTACTAGCTTATATAATTCTCGTTCTAGGCGTGTTTCACAAACAGAGTGCGATGTACCTTTTGCTGCTATCTGGATTATTTCACCCTTAATTAGCTCAACTCGGTCATTTTCCTCAAAGAAGCCGAGTTCAGCTAGACGGTGATATTCCGCTATAGTAAAGCGTTTAGCAGTGGTAAGGCTCATAACAACTACGAGAATGCAGAGTTGCTTTTATCTTAATATAACTATAGCTGATTAAACTTCTGCAATGGAAGATGGTGAGGTGTCTAAGTCTTCTTCTTTATCAGTTTCTGTAACTGTTTCTATACTTACACCCTTCCAAGGAAAATCAAAATATTGTTCTTGAACCGTTTTTAATTCTTTTATTGACTCTTGAAAAAATAATTTAATAGCAGATATGTGGTTTTCTTCAGATAAAAAGTCTTGTAAGCTTTTTCGATAAAATATACCTGACCATGCTGGCAAAACTTTTAAATTACTAGGAGTCCATAGATTGGGTTTATCGTTAATTATTTTTTGCATAGATTCAATAATTTTTGGGCGTTGTCCAAACCTAGAAGAAACCTGCAAAAATATACCTAAATATGGATAATCAGTTAAATTACTTGGATTTAAACCGAAGTATCCAAGACCACACCATAAGTCCCATGTGGAGGGAGAAAAGTGGGTGTAGATAATATATCTCTCGTCCCATTTCCATTGAGTCCTACTTGCTGCACCTTTGATAACACCTCCAAAAGCTACCCTGAATTCGTGCTGTATTTCATCACTGAGAGTTGATTCCATGAGATTGAGAGTTTTGTTAAAATTCACCATTGTCAATAAGTCAACTGATGAAAATTGATTAGTGTGAGACATTCTGTTATTCCTCATAAAAATTAATATTTCTTGAGCTAAGATATCAGACGCGCGGTCTTTCAAGAAGCTATAAAACTGATACCACCTCAGTTGGAAGAAATTTATTTTGGGTGATAACTCAAGGCAATACTCTTTGATTGTTGGTTTTGGAGCATAATCATATTGCTTGATTTCTTCTTTTGGGTCATAATCACGAGTGATGTAAATTAAAATTCGATGTCTGACATTTGGTAAATTACTCAAAATCTCAGCATATTTTTTTAAAGCATTATTTCCATCCTTCGCGCCAATTTTTGATTCAATAAATATTACATCTGTATTTAAACCAGTTGAGAGTTCAACCGCAATATCAAGTCTGCTATTCTCTGTATGGCTTTCAATCCCTTTGTGTTCTTGTTGGGTTGAAATCTTGATGCTGGAATAATTATCATCACCGATAATTGAGTGATGTTTTAGCCAATCAAGCAAAATATCATTATTCAGGGACAAAAAATAAGCAACAATCTCAGTAAAAAAATCTTCACGCGGTTTGTTCCCTGAATGGAGATTGAGTAAGTTGGTAAACAAAGACATTTATTTTGAAGTATTGATGGTAATTTCCAAAAAGCAAATATATCCGGCGATTAGAAATCGCGGCTACACAAACAAAGTCCGCCTACGCGGACTCTAGGAATTTGAAACCCACGGTGGTGGATTTTGTCTGTATAGCCGCGAATTCCATTCGCTAGGGCAGGTTTTTATAAGTTATGTTTGTATTCAGTATTACTAACGTTGCAGCAGTTATAACTTAGCCGATCGCAGTTTGACAAGGGTGCTATACTATACCAACAAAAAATAGGGGTAAAATTTTTACCCCTACAAATTTATGTATTATTTTAAGAATAGCTAGAGAAGATTATTGCTCTGTTAAGTGACTTTCTAGCAAAGTTGCGATCGCGTCAGGATGAATATTCTTGTATTTCTTTTTACCAAGCTGTAAAACACAGTTGGGAGCGCTACCACAGCATTTTTGGCAACTTGTATGTTCAATGGTAACTTTGTCTAACAAACCGCGATCGCACAAAGTTTTTTCTAATTCTGATAATAACCCTTTACCACCACGTTTCAAGCAACCGCCCTTTTGACATACCATAATCCTCGCTTTGGGTTGAGGTGGTAAATCTTGTTTTGGACACGCATCAATTGGTGTCACCTTATAGGCTTTAATTTTAATTTTACTTGTGCGCGAGTCTATCTTACTATGACCACAAATGCGAAGTTGCTGACCAGGAACTAAGGATGAACTTAGTAAACAGCGCAACTCTTTAGGCAGTTTAATGTCTACATTTCCAGATGGAACTGCCAATTGCAAGTATTTATATTTTCCTGGTTCACCACCAACAAAACCTAGTAACTGTCCCTCAAGGTTCAATTCTGATAACGTCAAATATTTGTTACCCATGATTGATAAAAATTTAGGAGTGGGGAGTTAAAGCGAAGAGTTAGGAGTGAGGAGTTAGGAGTGAGGAGTTAAAAATGAGGAGCTAAGAGTTAATAGTTCATAACTCTTAACTGATAACTCTTAACTTCCAACTCATAACTCTTAACTCCTAACTGTTTTTAAGCTAGGCGTTTAGCTTCTACTGTTTGAGGTAAATTTGCTGTGTCTGGCAATTCACGAAATTCTAATTCCCAACCATTTGCTAGGGTGAGAATCTTGCCATCATTTCCATCGGTTTGTTTGACGACTTCTTCTTCAAGGTCTTTTTTAGCAACGTAAACTACTAAAGTGCCGGCATCATTCATCCGTAGCATTACTTTCATGAGACTCCTCAACCGATTCTAGTTCTTTTTTCTTGCAGCCGACGACAAACCCTGTTTCTAAGAAATGCACAGCATATATATAGGAAGTCTGCAAATATGTGCCTATACTCGCTATGTAACCGATATCTCCCTTATTAACTAAAACTTGGCCGACTTCCTTACCGGGAAAGGTACCATCGTTTTTTAACAGTTTACGAACTCTGACTTTTTCACCAATTTCAAAAGCGGGTGGCAAGTTTAGTTCTAATTCATCACGTTGCATGAGAGTACCTCTGTTCTCTGACCAAATTCAACAATTCTTCTGTCGTCAAACTGCGTTTTTTCTGTACCGATTGATGGCGCACTGCGTCTAAAACAGATTGGGTTTCTTGGGGGTTTAAGAAAATTCCATGCTGTTCTAACAAGTTAGCAACTAAATGCCGTCCAGAATGTTTTCCTACTACTAAACGCCGTTCCCAACCCACCTCTTCGGGTGCAAATGGTTCGTAGGTGATGGGATTTTGTAGTACCCCGTGAGCATGGATGCCAGATTCGTGAGCAAAGGTATTTTCGCCAACGATCGCTTTCCAAGGTGGTACGCTAGCACCTGATGCGGCTGCAACTAGTTGAGACAGTTCCAGCAAACTGGGTGTGTCAATGCCCAAATTAACGCCGTAGATGCGTTTAATCGCCATGACAACTTCTTCTAATGCGGCATTTCCTGCCCGTTCACCTAATCCGTTGACTGTGGTATTCACTGATGATGCTCCGGCTTTGATACCCGCAAGGGCGTTGGCAGTTGCCAGACCAAAATCATTATGCGTGTGGATTTCTAGGGGAATCGTCAACGCTGAAACCAGCCTTTGGACTTTAGTATAGGTGGTGAAGGGGTCGAGAACTCCTACAGTGTCGCAGAAGCGGAAGCGTGATGCACCCCATTCTTGGGCATAAAGTGCTACATCTAAGAGGAAGTTTTCATCAGCCCTGGAAGAATCTTCTCCGCCGACTGCTACCCAAAGACCTTGGTCGAGGGCAAAGTGGATTGAGTCTTTGAGTTTTTGCAAACTTACTCGCCACTGACCATGAAATTTAGTGGCAATTTGGATACCAGAGACGGGAATGGCAATATGCACCCGATTCAAACCACAGGCGATAGAAGCCTTGATATCTGAGATGACAGCGCGGTTCCAGCCCAAGAGTTTTGCTTGTAAACCCAAGTTAGAAATTGCGACGATCGCGCGGGTTTCTTCGTCGCCCATTGCCGGTATACCCACTTCTAATTCCGGTATACCAATAGCATCGAGAAACTTCGCGATCGCTACTTTTTCTTGTAGAGTAAAGGCAACACCTGCTGCTTGTTCGCCATCACGTAATGTAGTGTCATTAATTATGATTTGATTCATTGCAAATATCCCTCTCTTGGAAGTATTCTTAATATCCTTTCCCTCTACAATCCCTCGTGATGGTAAATGCTAAAAATATCACAATTCATAATGTAGGATACATGATCCTTAATTATTGCCCCATTATTAGCATCACATCTGTATGACAGGGAACTAAAACAATGTATAAATTACTAATCGTTTTCACCGATGTCAGTTGAAATGTCTTCGAGTAGCAATGAACTAATATAACTATTAGCAAATCCCGAACAAAGTAATACACAGAATCCAGCAATTAAGGATGTAATCATCTTCGTAACCTCATCTTTTCTAGTGCATTTTGGTGTAATTTAGGCAGGTAATGGTACTCAACGTTAAGAGGTGCAAATTCGCTAACTTTGGTCTGCTAGCCAATCAAAAATTTTTCCTAGCTGCTCCAAGTCAACGAAACCATACTGCCAGAGAAGCATCGGTAGCGGGCCATTTTCTAATTCACGGTGTCGCAGAGCTACAGCAATATCGGCATTTGAAAGTTCAAGTTCATTGTGCAAAAAATTGAGGAGTTTTATATCTCTGTTCCGAGTCGCCATAATTGAACTTTCAATTTCTTAATTTGGGAAAAGGTTAAAAATTAGGAATTCCAATTTATATTTGGGAATTTCGCCTTTTTAATTGTTGCTATATGTCAGGGAAGTTTCAGATTTAGTAGACCCAACAAAATCTAAACCTCATCTAATCCATCTCAGTCTGCAATAAATTCTGCTAGCGGACAGTAGCTTCAAACTCTAAACCTATTTGAGCTTTGTGCATCTATGAACAAAAACGATGAAGTCCAGTACTTGCGTCATGAATTCAAGATTAATCGTGCCTAAATTAGGTCTTTTTGAAATAATCATGACTCATCACTGTAATGCCAGCAACGCTCTAGCCATTCTAATAATTCGTGACGAGAAGCGAGAAGTTGCATAACTGTACTACGAATTAGAATTACTTCAAGCAAATTGTTCACTTGCACTCGTAAAGAACCATCAGGGGGACAAGAGCAATTAATTTTTAACTCTTGCAAACGGTAATAGATTCGCCAGCGATCGCTCAAAGGAATCTGCAAAACGTGATTTGTCATTTGTCTTTTGTCTTTTGTCCTTTGTCAGTTGTCATTTGTCAGTTGTCATTTGTCCTTTGCTAATGACCAATGCCCAATGCCCAATGCCCAATGACTAATGACTCTTGACTTGTAAAGTTTGCAGTTGTTTTTCGAGTTCTTCAATGCGCGAGAGCAAAGAACGAATCACGGTTGCTTCCACATCGGGTAGCTTTCCATGTTCTAAAGGAGAAAGGCTGGCGCTTTCGTTGCGAGAAATAATTCTGCCAGGAATTCCGACAACTGTGCGATCGCTAGGGACATTCTGCAAGACAACGGAACCTGCGCCAATACGGACGCGATCGCCAATTTGCAGATTACCTAAAACTTTCGCACCCGCCCCAATCACTGCATTTTTGCCGACTGTGGGATGACGCTTACCAGTTTCTTTACCAGTTCCGCCAAGGGTGACGCCCTGATAAATCAGTGTATAGTCGCCGACGATCGCAGTTTCGCCAATGACTACTCCCATTCCGTGGTCGATAAACACGCCTTCACCAATCTCTGCACCTGGGTGAATTTCAATTCCGGTCAAAAATCGTCCCAAGTGAGAAATTAAACGGGGGATAAAACTCACTCCTCGACCATGTAACCAGTGAGCAAGACGATGCAAACAGAGTGCGTGCAATCCGGGGTAGCAAAACACCACCTCTAGCCAATTCCGTGCTGCTGGATCGCGCTCAAAGATAATGCGAAAATCACTCAATAATGGCTCAAAAAAAACGCCAGAGAGTAAATTTTTCAACATGGATGTATGGGCAGAATCCTGCGTTTTGGGACTTGGGAGATCGCTAATACTGTCTAAAGACTGTTGCATCGGTAATGTCTATCTGGTAATTGAGTCATCTGCTATTTTTATGCTTATATCAGGTAACATCCAACTCGATACCAAACCCAATGCTGATTGGATTTATTGGATTGATTAAAGTTGTACTCAAACGCCGAAACCCCGACTTAACATAACTTTAAAATTTGTCTGGGGTTAGGGGCGCTAGTATTTAATGATGGGGGTACTAGTATTTTTGGGGCAGGGGTTAAGAATTTATGTTCGCGCTACAAGAAACTTTACCCGTAAGTCTTTGCTAAGATTTTATCAAGATATTTTGCAATATATTAAGCTGTACTCAGATGTACTCAAGCATGAATTTAATAAGGCTACAAATCTATTTTCTGTATATCCTATTACTATTAGTATCTTATTAGTTGGATAGGCGAAAAACAGGTTTCTTTATTTTCTTTTAGGATTTGCTGTCTGTATGCACATATACGTTTCAAAATATAGTTATCGCTCATCGCGACTGTTTTCTTATTATATAGATGTGTGGGAATAGCCAACACAAAATCTTAGAACAGCAGAATAAGTAAATATTCTCATAGCGCCCCTACTCAAGCAACCTGTAAAGGTGGATTCATCCAGTTCAAATACTCGTCAACGGAGATAAAAGGTGGATTCATCCAGTTCAAATACTCGTTGACGGAGATAAAAGGTGGATTCATCCGGTTCAAATACTCGTTGACGGAGATAAAAGGTGGATTCATCCAGTTCAAATACTCGTTGACGGAGATAAAAGGTGGATTCATCCGGTTCAAATACTCGTTGACGGAGATAAAAGGTGGATTCATCCAGTTCAAATACTCGTTAACGGAGATAAAAGGTGGATTCATCCGGTTAAAATACTCGTTAACGGAGATAAAAGGTGGATTCATCCGGTTCAAATACTCGTCAACGGAGATAAAAGGTGGATGAACAAAATAAGGGCGTACATTTGTACACCCCTACAGCGAATTTATTTATAGCGCTTCTGTGTTGAGTTCAATAAAGACCTAACCCCCAACCCCTTCCCTACTAGCGTTGGGGAGTAAGATTCAAAGCCTCTCTCCTTTTAGGAGAGAGGTTTGGAGAGAGGTCAAAGTATATTGCATACAAGCCAGAAGCACTATATCACAAAGATTTTTGAAAAAATATGAGACTCGCCGATGAGTATTAATTTATCAAGAGACGGGAGTTTTTGCAGATTTGCCCTTACCAATAGCTTTAAAACGTTCGCCCAACTGTTCAGCGACAGTTTTTAAGCCTGGAGTCTTTTTTGATGCAGTCTTGACGTAATCATAAACAGTCAAACTGCTAGTCATAGCTTCACTACCGACAGCCATTAGGGTATCATCTACCTGTTCGGTGAGTTGCTGCATGGAGATTAAAAGTTCGGTAAGCGCAGCAGCTAATTGATAATCTTGAACCAGTTCTTCAACGTCAAAAGTGGCTGGAAGAATTTCGCGGTTAGACTGAGCAGCAGTAATGCTATTGTTCACAAAAGCTAGGCTTTTATCGCCCATTTTTACTAACTTACGCCGTTCTTCAGTGCTGAGAGTAATCAGAAACGGCATCTTTCTTTGGACTGTCTGTAGCGCGGCTTTAATTTCTTGGATATCTTGTGGCGAAAGGGTGGCTGCAATATTTTGATAAGCCATTATATATTTACCTTCGGAGTTCTAATGGTGAAGTAGCAATAGTTGCTAAGTATAGAATTCCCATTGGTGGATGCGATCGCACATCATAACCTATTTATTTATCTGTTTTAGCGCCGATACTGAGGGATACTGACCAGATGCAATCAAAGCTTGTCGTTCTATAATCCTTTCATCGCCGTTAAAATCTAGAATACGTGCGGTGACTTCACCGATGTCTGTTTGATGCACAATTACAGCCTCATCTAGTCGAAAATGCTCGCCCCAAAAGTCTCTGCGTGGGTTAAAAAACCGTACAAGTTCGCCAGTTTGCCAATTAATTGACCCCAAATCCGTCCCTTTTTGCAGGTTACAGAAGATACAGGCATAACAGAGATTATCTGCTGTTGTAGCGCCACCGTGTTTGACACTGATTATATGGTCAACTTGACAACCCGACGATCTATCTTCTTCAGAAACGAGACAATACTCGCAAATATGCTCGGCGCGAGATGCAACTAAACGCCGCAATTCTGCATTAATATATGGACGAGACACTTTGAATACTTACTCCGCGCTGATGTACTGACGAGCTTTTGCTTTTGCTAGTAGCATAATATGCTCTAGCGTGAGAAAATGATCTAACTCTCGCTTATCGCTTCCTGTAAGACCTTCAGTTTTTGCTCGGTAAACGAGATCCTCTAAACGGTCGTTGGCTGCATCCGAGAGTTTGAAATCGATAACACTTTGGGGAGTGGTGCCAGCAGCAATAAACTCTATAATTTCGTCGTAGACTTTGGTGGTATTTACAGATGTAGTCATGAGATTATCTCTTTTTATTTAATTTTACTGATTTACAATGCTACTTTTAACGACTTTCCTAGCGTTTTAGGCTCTGGTAGAGTTTCACCGTCAGTCAAAGATGATTCAATCAGCATCTCTAAAACTTCTTGAGCATTTTTCAAAGCGTCTTCGTAAGTCTCTCCGTGAGTGCAAGGCTGCATTATATGCGTAAACTCAGGTAGCAAAACCACATAACATTGGTCTTCTTCTGACCATTGAATCACGATTGTATATTTCATCTTTCTGAAACATAATTACGAATTGTTCTCCAGCTTTTTACCCGACCTTCAGCAATATCTTTTTTACCTTCTTCAAATGATTCAATAAATCCAGGGATATCAAGTAACTCTTGGGTAGCATCTTCACTCTCCTTATCTGCTAGATATGCTAAAAAATCAGCAACCAGTTGTAAGCGTTCTGAAGATAATACATCTAAATATTGGTTGATTTGCTGACGAACTTCTGTGTTACTCATATTTTTGCAACTCTTTTACTTCTCTAATTGTGCCAACTTCTTCTGAGCAAATTCCCGCACTTGTTTATCTGGGTCATTCTCTGCGCGATCGCGCAACAGTGGTAAAGTCTGGTCATGCTGAGGATATTGCTTGATAATTATCTCTAATGCAATGCGCCGAGGATTAGTTTCATCCTCTTTCTTGCGCTCAAAGGAATTATCAACAGCGCAGTTGTGGTAGATATTAAACAACTCAGGCTGATATTTAAAGTGTTGAGCTAATTCTCGGACTGCTGCACCTCGCACATACTCATGAGCATCCTGAGTAGCGCGTTCTTTGAGCCAGGTTTTGGTGTCGGGGTGATCTTTGAAGTTCTCGACTAATTCTCGGACTGCTGCACCTCGCACATACTCATGAGCATCCTGAGTAGCGCGTTCTTTGAGCCAGGTTTTGGTGTCGGGGTGATCTTTGAAGTTCTCGACTAATTCTCGGACTGCTGCACCTCGCACATACTCATGAACATCCTGAGTAGCGCGTTCTTTGAGGATGGATTTGGTGTCGGGGTCATCTCTGAAGTTCTCGGCTAATTCTCGGACTGCTAAACCTCGTACATAGTTATCATCCTGGGTAGCGCGTTCTTTGAGCCAGGTTTTGGTGTCGGGGTCATCTTTGAAGTTCTGGGCTAATGCCCCAACTGCTAAACCTCGCACATAGTTGTCATCATCCTGGGTGGCGCGTTCTTTGAAGAAGGTTTTGGTGTCGGGGTCATCTTTGAAGTTCTGGGCTAATTCCCAGACTGCTACACCTCGCACACCTTTGTCGTCATCCTGGGTAGCGCGTTCTTTGAGCCAGGTTTTGGTGTCGGGGTGATCTTTAAAGTTATCGGCTAATGCCCCAACTGCTGTAACTCGCACACCTCCGTGGTCATCCTGGGTAGCGCGTTCTTTGAAGAAGGTTTTGGTGTCGGGGTGATCTTTGAAGTTATCGGCTAATGCCCCAACTGCTGCACGTTGCACTTGCCAGTTATCATCCTGGGTAGCGCGTTCTTTGAGCCAGGTTTTGGTGTCAGGGTCATCTTTGAAGTTCTCGGCTAATTCTCGGACTGCTGGACATCGCACTTGCCAGTTATCATCCTGGGTAGCGCGTTCTTCGAGCCAGGTTTTGGTGTCGGGGTCATCTTTAAAGTTCTTTGCTAATGCCCCAACTGCTGCACGTTGCACTTTCCAGTTATCATCCTGAGTAGCGCGTTCTTTGAGCCAGGTTTTGGTGTCGGAGTCATCTTTGAAGTTCTTCGCTAATTCTTCGACTGCTGCAAGTCGCACACCTTCGTGGTCATCCTGGGTAGCGAGTTCTTTGAGCCAAGTTTTGGTGTCTAGAGATTCTTGCCAGGTCGTGACAATTGTTGTGACTGCTTGAGTGTAAATTTTGTAAAGTAGGTAAAATTCTTTTCTTCTATATTGCAGGGAGTCGTAATAGTACCAGAGATCGTATTTAGTTAAGTCTTTGAGCTTGTCAAGTAATTTAGTAGCTGTTGATGCGATCGCCGAGCGATTTCTCACCTCTACAAGACACTTAGCTGCTAAAAAGAGATTGACAAACTTTTCCTCTTCGCCATCTTGCGCCATTAAATAATCAAGAATCTCACCAACAAATCTTGGCTCAATCATTCCCGCAATTAGCAGCAAGACTTCATGCCAACTTTCATCTTGCCAGTGTTTGCCAAAAACTTCATTCTTAAGTTCTTCAATAGTCAGCGTTTGCGTTTCTTTAAACTGCCAGACAAACTCCCAAGCACAGAAATATTCTAAAAACGTCCGATGTACAAAAGCATAATAATCCGCACCCAGGAAACATAACATAAAGTTGCGAATCCGCAGTTGATTAATCATCACCCGCGCCGCTTCTCTGGGTTTATCAAATTCTATGGTTTTGAGATAATCAGTCAGAACTTTGACTAAATCATTCTCATTAATCAAATTACCAGCCAACCCTTTCTCACCAGTTTGCATAAGATAAGCAACCTGACGCAGCATCGCTTGCTTATCTTTATAATCAATCGTCTTGGGGTCTAACCTCTTATCTTCAATCAAAACGCGCTCCACATCCCATTGATGTAGCAGTACCCGCGATGCTTGATTATAAAGCTCCGCTCTATCTTTTGGTAGCTCTTGATTACGATTAAGAATTGCCATCATCGTCAACAGCAGAGGATTTCCCGCCAATTCTGCAATAGATTTGGAAGCTGCAATTCCTCTTTGTAGCCGTTCCCGTTTTCTCACTTTATCTACTGCATCGGTAAAAGTTAACTCATGCCAACGATAAATAAAATCCTGAATTTGTTCTGAGTCTAAATCTTGTAATATAAAGTGGCGAAACTCAGCATTAAGCAATTGTTGCGGTTTATAGCCAATAATCCGAGAAGTGACAATTACCTGCACATCAGGATAGTCATTAGTAAAGCGATGAATATCAGTAATTACATCCTCTCGCTTACCAGGATCAAATACCTCATCCAAACCATCAAACATCACTAAGGCATTACCAGCTTTTAATTGTTTATCTAGTTCAAGCTGATTGAGATGATGAACAGCACCACTACATTGATGAAAAAATTCTAGAAAATTATTGCACTCTTTATCTTCCCGTCGCCGCATATAAGTGCGTAATTCAATGAGCAAGGGAATTGGTAAAGATATAACATTATCCAGTGGTGACTCAGCCCAATTCAAAGCCAAAAATTGCAACAATGTAGACTTACCCGAACCAGGATCGCCCAAAATCACAAGATATTTATAATCTTGCTTTTTATTGACAACATCTAAAACTGAACGGATCGGCTGTTCAAAATAAACCCGTTTGTGGCGTTCTAATTCTTCTAATTCAACAGCTTCTACTTGCTCGCTTTCTCGCAGCCGTCTAAGATGTTCTTTAGGCAGTTCGTGAACTTGCGCTAAAACTTGATGAGTTTCTCGGACATTTTGAGCAGTAAAAATCCGCCATAATTTAAGTTCGTTATAGGCATAGCCGCTAGTATCTAAGCTATCTAATTTGAGATTGCCATAGCGTTCGCGAATTCCTTCTTGATATTTAACTAAATTAAAATCTACAATAACACCAGCAATTTCTTTGGTATTGATTTCAATATCAGATAACTTTTGTAATTCTAGGATATGGTGTAAATCTTTTGAATCTAAAATAAGTTCTTGGACTTGTGTTAAATACTGTTCTGTAATTGATTGCCAGTTAAACTTAGATGGCAGAGGTTTTAATTGCAGCCTGTTCCAACTATCTTCTAGGGTTTTAGCGTCTAGAGATTCACAATTAATATCAAAAGCTTTACCAATAATTTCTGTAACTGACTTATCGCTGATAAATTTCTGAATGTCTTTGGTGTACTCTTTAATCTCATTTTCACCAAGTTTGCAACGAACTTTTAGCTGCTGCTGCATGAGTTGCAAAAATTCCTTTAACGCTTTCCCAGCAGCAATTTCTATGTCTTCCTTCTTAAGTTTCTGGAAAATCTTGCCAGGGATGCCTTTTAATAAATCTTTAGCCCAATCTTTAGCAGCATCCTTGGCTAAGTCTTCCAGAATGGGTTTAAAAATCAACCCGGCGGCCTGAGTTACACCCCAAATAGCTAACCAGTCCAGCATAATACTCGCTTCTGTTGAGATTTTGATTACGAGTATATCCACTAGCTGGAGTAATGTTTCCAGATTTCAGGGTTATTGCAGAAATATCACAGGTATCTGAAGAACCTCTCTCCTTTTAGGCTACGGTGTACACACAAGTCAAATTACCCCCCTTAATCCCCCCTTGCAAAGGGGGGAAACAGGAATCTAGTTCCCTCCCCTTTCCAAGGGGAGGGTTAGGGTGGGGTAAAAACCAGATTCGTAAACTATCTTGTTACAACCATGAGCCACGGTTAGTTATACCAAGGGATACGTGCAATCAATTACCACTATTTGAGAAAAACCAAGTCCTCAGCGTTGGGTTTGTCAAACACAAACTTAGCTTTTTGACCGAGAAGGAAGGCTGTTAAGACGCTCTGCATAATAATTTCAAGGCTAAGTAGCTTGAGGAAGATTTTAGTTGACAAGAGCGATCCTCTGCCTTTTTTATCGGTTCACCCATTTTTTGATAAGTTAGAAAATATAGCAGTAGATAAAGATATTTTAAATATTTCCAAAAAATAACACCTCTGAGTTAGTTTTGTTCAGACTCTCGGTAAAATCGGCTAGCCGAGAATTATATGTAACACAGATCGCTATTAAGCTAGAGGGAAGTTCAAAATGGTTGCATTTACTTTAAAACCAACACAGATACTTGGACGCATACTATCTGCATCGCTAATTAGTTTGATGTCCTTAGAGGTTCTTAACACCGCAGCGATCGGTCAACCGCCCCCTGCATCTGTTGAAACCAAGCTGAAAGTGCCTAGTACAATGACCTCTTGGCCCTTTAATACTACCCGTTACTTGAAAGTGCCGCCCAAATTCTCTATTTCTGTTTATGCTCGCATTAACAAAGCTCGCTTTCTGGCAGTTGCTCCCAATGGGGATCTTCTAGTATCACAGCCCAGTTCTGGTAAAGTGTTAATTGTCCGGCCAAATGGCAGCAAAGACCCGATTATTTCTGACTTCGTAACGGGTCTACGCAAACCACACGACATTGTGTTTCATAAGATTGACAACACCACATACATTTATATCTCTGAGACTCATCAAATTAACCGCTTCATTTACAACTCTGGAGATAAAGTAGCGAAAAATCGTCAAATCGTTGTAACTGGTTTACCAGACGGCAGCACGCGGGAACTCAAAGGTGCTTATGGTCACGAACTGAAAAATATCGCACTTGATGCCAACCACAAACTGTACGTGTCGATCGCCTCTACATGCAATGCCTGTAAGGAAGATACTGTGAGTAATCCAAAGCGTGGTGCAATTTACCAGTACAACGCTAATGGAACCAATCAGCGACTTTTTGCTCAAGGTTTACGTAACGCTGAAGGGTTAGCATTCTTACCTGGCACAAACGATCTTTGGGTAGTCGTTAATAATCGAGATAACATCGCCTATCCTTTCAACGATAGCAGTGGCAATTACGGTAAGATTATCCCCTCCTACGTAGACAACCACCCACCAGAGGAGTTCACGAAAGTTCGAGATGGCGGTAACTACGGTTGGCCATTCTGCAATCCCAATCCTTATACCCCAAATGGCCTTGACAATATGCCATTTGACCGCGACTATCAGTTCAATGCTAATGGAAGTGTTAATTGCAATACACTGGACAGGATTAGCAAAGGTATCCAAGCCCATTCCGCTCCCTTGGGACTAACATTCTTACAAAATACCAACTTTCCCAGCCTATACTCAAATGGGGTAGTGGCAGGGCTGCATGGTTCATGGAATCGGCAGAAGAAAACGGGCTACAAAATAATTTACTTTCCCTGGAACAGTACAACAAAAACCCCAGGACAAGAGATAGATTTAGTCACCGGTTGGGTAGTTCCAGCAACGCAAGAAACCTGGGGGCGACCCGTGGATATGGTAGTAGACCAACAAGGTAATTTGTTAATTTCGGATGACTATAGCGGCGCTATCTATAAGCTTTCCTACACGCCGTGATAACTGATTAAGGTCTACAAAGACCCTAATGGCGGAATTTCCTAGTCTTTTCTTACGACTCCAGGAGTATACAAAGGCAACCGAGATAACTTAAATGTTGTTGGTAATAACTGCGATGTCTACGACGGGCTGCACTAAGGTAATTTTTCCCACTGCACGGCCCGTTTCGCTATAAGCATGAGCCGCTCCTAGTTCTTGTAAGGGATATGTGCGATCGATTACCACACGAATTTTACCCGCTTCAATCAAGTCTTTCAAATAAATCAAATCTTGAGTGTTGGGTTTTTGCAAAATAAATTTGGCTTTTTGACCGGGAAGAAACGCTGTTAAGACGCTCTCTAAAAAGACTTCGGGGCTGGGTAGTGTGGTGATATAAATTCCATTGGGTTTGAGGACTCTTTTAGTTTGAGAGAGCGATCGCTTGCTAGACAACTGTTAGCGGCGCAAAAGGCAGAATACAAAATTGCAGTTGAGATTAAAAGTTTTAGCGGCAGATCGGATGTTGATGATTTAGAAAAAGCGTTAGGCCAGTATATTTTATATCAGGATATCTTAATTGAGTTGGAGCCAGAGCGAATGTTATATCTTGCAGTGCCTAACAGAGTTTTTGATGATTTGTTTGAAGAACCCATTGGCAAGCTTTTATTAAGAAATCATCGTTTAAAACTGATTACATTCGATCCAAAACAGGAGGTCATCAAACAATGGATTATACCCAATTAGACCACTATCGCCAGGTGATTGAAACTATCCTCAGTGAATATGCTTCACTGAGTTATTCCTATGCGGATATTCAATCAGAAGTGGTGTTCGATCGAAACCGCGATCGCTATTTATGGATGGATCTAGGTTGGAATGGCGATCGCCGCATTCATGGCTGTCTGGTTCATATTGACCTGATTGATGGCAAAATCTGGATTCAACGGGATGGCACTGAAGAAGGCATTGCCGCCGATTTAGAACGGGCTGGAATTCCTAAAGAACACATCGTCCTTGGCTTTCGTCCTACCGGAGTTAAGACCCTACACAGGCTATGCAGTTGCTTAAGGTGCGTAGGCGCAGCCCGTCGTATTAGAGCGTCGGGAAGGGGGTTAGGGGGTGAGGTTTTTGCTAAGGTTTGTAATGAGCAATTCAGAAAAATCATTGCGATCGCTCAATCATGTTAGATTATAGTTTGTTGTTTCTCTCAAACACAAAACCTGAGAGTTTCCTGCCCATCTCCTCATTGTGGGAATGAAAAAAAGGAGTTAAAAGTTAAGTTTTTTGAAAATTATGTGCAGCAACACACCTATTTGCAACAGCTTATATGGCTTACCAGACAAGACTTAGAACCACAATTGAATATGATTGTCAAAGTAAAAATTAAAAAAATATGAATTGCATTTTTACCCTCAAAAAAATGATATGTTAGATACAGAATTGAATTTCGCACGTTTCTGGAGTAGAACGATATAGACTACTCCAGTTTTTCACCCTCAAACCCTTGTCATTTATTGCTTTTGACGAAAGTGGAGGGAAATCTGAGTACACATTTAAATAACCCAAACCTAGTTTCAAGTTAGTTAAAGTTATTGCTGGGATTGGGTTTTAGCTGAGTACAAAGAAATCCTGAACCCCCATCTATAAACACTAGAACCCCAACCAAAAAATACTAGAACCCCTACCTAAAAAAAACTTTTTTAATTCTTGTAATCCTTGAAGAATTAGAGTTTTTAGTATTTGAGTACAAAAGTAATAAATCCAATAAATTCTATCCTAGAGAGACGCAACATCTGGCTGGGAGACGGCTGCTATAAATCTTATATCGCCAATCACCTAACGCTCTGAAACAAAACAAAGCGAAGAGTGAGTGGAGGGATGACATAGCACCATGCCTGAAGTGAAGAGAAGTCGCGGCTGTAAGCACAAATTCTACCCAAGAACCGAACGTTGACACACACCAGCCGAACATCAGATATCTATCGCCTGCTTTACTTGAAAACAAGTCGCCCTCACCCAAGGGTTTGCAGGCAGTGTGGAAGACGCGACTTCAATTCTGGGCATGAAAGAGTAGCAACAGCATCTCCCACAGTGGCAGCCAAGTCCACCGACCTTTTGCGAAACTCAATGACATCACCGTCTACACGACTCCTCAACTCCGACGCTACGGAATCGCCAACCCAAGCAAAATCAGGTGGTTGCGGCTGCGACAGCCCCAGCAGCGCCACCGTGGAAAGGGACGAAAAGCTCCAAGAACGCATTGCTAAACATCCCTGCTACAGCGAAGACGCTCATCACCACTATGCGCGGATGCACGTTGCAGTTGCACCAGCTTGCAACATTCAATGCAACTATTGCAACCGCAAATATGATTGCGCTAACGAAAGCCGTCCTGGAGTAGTTAGCGAATTGCTAACACCAGAAGAAGCATCACACAAAGCTTTGGTCATTGGTGGTAAGATTCCTCAAATGACAGTTGTGGGAATTGCCGGCCCTGGCGACCCATTGGCGAACCCAGAAAAAACCTTCCGCACATTTGAGTTGATTGCAGAGCAAGCACCAGACATTAAGCTGTGCTTATCAACCAATGGTTTAATGCTGCCTGACTACATCGATCGCATTAAACAATTAAATATAGATCACGTTACGATCACCATTAACATGGTAGATCCAGAGATCGGTGCATTGATTTATCCTTGGGTTCACTACAAACGCAAGCGTTATAGAGGTCTTGAAGGTGCAAAAATCCTCCACGAAAGACAGATGGAAGGATTGCAAGCTTTGAAAGATGCTGATATCTTGTGCAAAGTCAACTCCGTAATGATTCCCGGAATTAATGACCATCACTTAGTCGAAGTGAATCGAGTCATTCGTGAGAAAGGTGCATTCTTGCACAACATCATGCCATTGATTTCTGCACCAGAACATGGCACACACTTCGGTTTAACCGGTCAACGCGGCCCTACACCCAAAGAACTCAAAGAAGTTCAAGACAATTGCTCAGGTAACATGAAAATGATGCGTCACTGTCGCCAGTGTCGTGCCGATGCAGTCGGATTATTGGGAGAAGACCGCAGTCAGGAGTTTTCCAAAGAGAAATTCTTGGAAATGGCTCCCGAATATGACATGGAACAACGCGCTACTGTTCACGAAGGAATTGAGAAGTTCAAAGAAGAACTTAAAGTAGCCAAAGATAAGGCGCTAGCTGGTAAGAAAGTTGCCAATAGCCCGAAAGTTTTAGTTGCAGTAGCAACCAAAGGCGGCGGATTAGTTAACCAACACTTTGGTCATGCGAAAGAATTCCAAATTTACGAAGTGGGTGGAAACGAAGTTCGCTTTGTCGGTCATCGCAAAATTGACCAATACTGCCAAGGTGGGTACGGCGAAGAAGCTTCTTTTGAGCATATTATGAAAGCGATCGCAGATTGCAAAGCAGTTTTAGTTTCCAAGATTGGTAACTGTCCTCAAGAAAAATTGCAAGAAGCTGGAATCAAGACTATTGAAGCTTACGACGTAATTGAAAAGGTTGCTTTGGAGTTCTACGAGCAATACGTTAAGGAATTAGGGAATAACGAATAGGGCATGGGGCATAGGGCATAGGGCATGGGATAAGAATTATCCTCAATGCCCTCCCCTAAACCCAATCCTCAATGCCCAATGCCCAATGCCCCCATTCATTCCCAAAAAGGAGAATAAATCATGGCTTACAAAATTCTTACTAGCCAGTGTATTTCCTGCAATCTCTGTCTAACGGTATGTCCCACAAATGCAGTTAAAGTGGTTGACGGACAGCACTGGATTGACCCTGAACTTTGTACAAACTGTATTGGTAGCATTCATACCGTGCCTCAGTGTAAAGCTGGTTGTCCCACATGCGACGGTTGCGTTAAGCAGCCTAGCGATTATTGGGAAGGCTGGTTTACCAATTACAACCGCGTAGTTGCTAAATTAACAAATAAACAAGATTACTGGGAACGTTGGTTTAACTGTTATTCCCAGAAATACTCCGAACAGTTGCAAAAGCGCCAACCCCAAATAATTCGTAATTCGTAATTCGTAATTCGTAATTAGAAGACAACAATGCAAAATAACTGCATCTATCTCGATAATAATGCCACCACTAGGGTAGACCCAGAAGTTATAGAGGTAATGCTACCTTACCTGACGGATTATTACGGCAATCCCTCCAGTATGCATACCTTTGGTGGGCAAGTCGGTAAAGCAGTGAGAACAGCAAGAGAACAACTTGCAGCCATCCTGGGAGCCGATGAATCTGAAATTGTCTACACAAGTTGCGGTACTGAGGGAGATAACGCGGCGATTCGAGCCGCATTGTTAGCGCAACCAGAAAAGCGACATATTGTCACTACTCAAGTAGAACATCCAGCAGTACTCAATGTCTGCAAACAATTAGAAACCCAAGGTTACACTGTTACCTATCTATCAGTAAATCATCAAGGGCAGCTGGATCTAGATGAACTAGAAGCTTCCTTGACGGGTAACACCGCCTTGGTGACAATTATGTATGCTAATAACGAAACCGGAACGATTTTCCCGATTGAGCAAATTGGGTTGCGTGTAAAAGAATATGGCGCTATCTTCCATGTAGATGCGGTGCAAGCAGTGGGAAAAATCCCGTTGAATATGAAGACTAGCACTGTGGATATGTTAACCCTGTCTGGTCACAAGTTGCACGGGCCTAAAGGAATTGGTGCTTTATATATCCGGCGCGGAGTTCGGTTCCGTCCCTTCATTCTTGGGGGACACCAAGAACGCGGACGTAGGGCGGGAACAGAGAATGTTCCAGCAATTATCGCCTTGGGCAAAGCTGCGGAACTAGAACTGTTACACTTAGAAGAAGCGATCGCAAGAGAAAGAAAGCTGCGCGATCGCTTGGAACAAACTTTACTTGCTACAATTCCCGATTGTGTCGTTAACGGTGACGTTACGCAGAGATTGCCAAACACAACCAATATCGGCTTCAAGTACATCGAAGGTGAAGCAATTCTACTGTTATTGAACAAATACGGTATCTGTGCATCATCCGGTTCTGCTTGTACCTCCGGTTCTCTCGAACCCTCCCACGTCCTGCGGGCAATGGGCTTACCCTATACAACTTTGCACGGTTCTATCCGCTTCAGTCTTTGTCGCTACACCACAGAAGCCGAAATCGATCGAGTGATAGAGGTAATGCCCAGTATTGTAGAACGTTTACGCGCCCTCTCACCCTTCAAAAATGATGAAGCAGGTTGGTTGCAAGGACAGTCATTAGTCATTAGTCATTAGTCATTGGTCATTGGTCATTAGTCATGGGTCATTAGTCATTAGTTTTAGAAAAGTGACAAGTGACAAAGGACAAGTGACAAAGGACAAAGGACAAATGACAAAGGACAAATGACATAGGACAAATGACAAAGGACAAAGGACAAAAGTTATGTGGGACTACACCGATAAAGTATTAGAACTGTTTTACGATCCCAAGAATCAGGGAGAAATTGAAGAAACGGGCGAAGCTGGAGTTAAGGTTGCAACGGGTGAAATTGGCAGCATTGCTTGCGGTGATGCTCTGAGATTGCACCTGAAAGTGGAAGTGGAATCTGATAAGATTCTAGATGCTCGCTTTCAAACCTTTGGTTGTACTAGTGCGATCGCATCTTCTAGTGCATTAACCGAAATGGTCAAAGGTTTAACTTTAGATGAAGCCTTGAAAGTGTCCAATAAAGACATTGCAGATTACCTTGGTGGTTTGCCAGAAGCAAAGATGCATTGCTCTGTGATGGGACAAGAAGCGCTAGAAGCCGCTATCTATAATTATCGTGGCATACCTCTAGCTACCCACGATGATGATGATGAAGGTGCATTAGTTTGCAGTTGCTTTGGCATCAGCGAGTCTAAGATTCGCCGCGTGATTCTAGAAAATCATCTCACGGATGCCGAGCAAGTAACAAATTATGTGAAAGCTGGTGGCGGATGCGGTTCCTGTCTGGCGAACATCGATGATATAATAAGATCAGTTCAACAGGAATACGCCTCACCTGCTCTCAACAATTACGGCGTACAAGTTGCCACAGAAATTGTTACATCTAAGGAACGAGCGCTAACCAACGTCCAAAAGATTGCTCTAATTCAAAAGGTTCTTGATGAAGAAGTCAGACCCGTACTCATTGCAGACGGGGGAGATGTAGAACTCTATGATGTAGAAGGCGATCGCGTTAAAGTTGTACTGCAAGGTGCTTGCGGTTCCTGTTCTAGTAGTACAGCAACTCTAAAAATTGCGATCGAAGCCAGATTACAAGATCGTGTCAGCAAGAGCCTTGTAGTCGAAGCAGTTTAGGAATTGCTGTAGGACTTAACGTATTCTACAAATACGCTCTAATATGCATTCAGCCAGGAACAGAAAGTAGGATTTGAACCATATAATTGTCTCCACATCAATGCTTCAATCCTACCAGCAACCGATAGCTAAATTAGCTATGACGGCTAACAGCATATAGGCAAAAAGATTAAGCGCCTACTTGCAAATTTCATCATCCAACTCGCTTCAAAGGAACAGGATATGAGCACATTGTACGACAACATTGGTGGACAACCAGCTATTGAACAAGTAGTAGATGAACTCCACAAACGCATCGCTACTGACAGCCTCCTCGCTCCCGTTTTTGCTGGTACAGACATGGCCAAGCAACGCAATCATCTAGTTGCTTTCTTAGCTCAAATATTTGAAGGGCCAAAGCAATACGGCGGTCGTCCATTGGACAAAACCCACGCTGGAATGAACCTACAGCAACCACACTTCGATGCGATCGCCAAGCATCTCGGTGAAGCAATGGCTGTGCGTGGAGTGTCAGCAGAAGACACCAAAGCTGCACTAGATCGCGTCACAAACATGAAGGGCGCTATTTTGAACAAGTAATAGGACTTATGCATTGATTGTTGACAAATAGCAACATCAAGTCCTATTGAATCTTGCAAGCTGAAACACATTATGACGTATTTGTAAATCGCGTAATTTTCTTTGTTCTTTGTCAAAAAAATGACAAAGGACAAAGGACAAAGGACAAAAAACCAAAAGAAAACAATTTAACCACGAAATATATGTACCTACTCTCAATCATTATGGCTGTGGAGCGATCGCCCCCAGCAGGCATTTATGCCAACGCTACCAACGATGCTCTACACGCGCTCACTACTGTCGCTCAACTG
Source organism: Nostoc sp. DedSLP04 (assembly GCF_034530775.1). NCBI lineage: Bacteria > Bacillati > Cyanobacteriota > Cyanophyceae > Nostocales > Nostocaceae > Nostoc > Nostoc sp. DedSLP04. The sequence continues at coordinate 60,023 of NZ_JAVRCL010000051.1, forward strand.
GCGTGAACGCAACTGACAAAAGCAAAGACCCACTAACCAACCAATTGCAGGGAAATACGAGTCATGACAGACGAAAACATTAGACAGATAGCTTTCTACGGTAAGGGCGGTATCGGTAAATCTACCACCTCCCAAAACACCTTGGCAGCTATGGCAGAAATGGGTCAACGCATCCTCATCGTCGGTTGCGACCCTAAAGCTGACTCCACCCGTTTGATGCTGCACAGCAAAGCTCAAACAACCGTTCTTCACCTCGCCGCAGAACGTGGTGCAGTAGAAGATATCGAACTCGAAGAAGTAATGCTAACCGGTTTCCGTGACGTTCGTTGCGTAGAATCTGGTGGTCCAGAACCCGGTGTAGGTTGCGCCGGTCGTGGTATCATCACCGCCATCAACTTCTTAGAAGAAAATGGTGCTTACCAAGACCTAGACTTCGTATCTTACGACGTATTAGGTGACGTTGTGTGCGGTGGTTTCGCAATGCCTATCCGTGAAGGCAAGGCACAAGAAATCTACATCGTGACATCAGGCGAAATGATGGCGATGTATGCTGCTAACAACATTGCTCGTGGTGTTCTCAAGTATGCACACACAGGTGGCGTGCGTTTGGGTGGTTTGATTTGTAATAGCCGTAACACAGACCGAGAAATCGAACTAATCGAAACCTTGGCAAAACGGTTGAACACCCAAATGATTCACTTCGTACCCCGTGACAACATCGTTCAACACGCAGAATTGCGCCGGATGACTGTTAACGAGTACGCACCAGAAAGCAACCAAGCTAACGAATATCGGACATTGGCTCAAAAAATTATCGACAACAAGAATCTAGCTATTCCTACACCCATCGAAATGGAAGAACTAGAAGAATTGTTGATTGAATTCGGTATCCTCGAAAGCGACGAAAATACCGCAATGTTGGTTGGTAAGAGTGCTGCTGAAGCTCCTGTAGTATAAATCGCTGCTAATAAATAACGCTTTAGCACAAGGAAAAAGGAAGAGTTCCATATCTTACCTTTTCCCCTCTCACTTGCATCTCCCCCCTAACCTTAGAGGGGACTCCTAGTCCCCCTATGCCCCGATCCTTACAAGTCACAGAGGCTAAATATGACACCTCCAGAAAATCAAAACATCATCGAAGAAAGAAAAGAACTAATTAAAGAAGTTCTAAACGCTTACCCCGATAAAGCTAAGAAAAAACGGGAAAAGCACTTAGGCGTATACGAAGAAGGTAAGTCCGATTGCGGCGTTAAGTCTAACATCAAATCCCTTCCTGGGGTAATGACCGCTCGTGGTTGTGCTTACGCCGGTTCTAAAGGTGTGGTTTGGGGTCCTATTAAGGACATGATCCACATCAGCCACGGACCTGTAGGTTGCGGTTACTGGTCTTGGTCTGGTCGTCGTAACTACTACATCGGCACCACAGGTATTGACACCTTTGGTACCATGCACTTCACCTCCGACTTCCAAGAACGAGATATCGTTTTTGGTGGTGACAAGAAACTTACCAAGCTCATCCAAGAACTTGATGTACTTTTCCCACTCAACCGTGGTGTTTCCATTCAATCAGAATGCCCCATCGGTCTAATTGGGGATGACATCGAAGCAGTTGCTCGGAAGACATCGAAAGAAATTGGCAAGCCAGTTGTACCCGTGCGTTGCGAAGGCTTCCGGGGTGTTTCCCAATCTTTGGGACACCACATTGCGAACGACATGGTTCGTGACTGGGTATTCACCAGAGCAGACCAAGCGAAAAAAGACGGTACACTTCAATTTGAAGGTACTCCTTATGATGTAGCCATCATTGGTGACTACAACATCGGTGGAGATGCTTGGGCTAGCCGCATCCTGTTAGAAGAAATCGGCTTGCGCGTAGTCGCTCAGTGGTCAGGTGATGGCACCATCAACGAAATGTTGATGACCCCCAATGTGAAGATGAACCTCATCCACTGTTACCGGTCGATGAACTACATCAGCCGTCACATGGAAGAAGCTTACGGTATACCCTGGCTTGAGTATAATTTCTTCGGCCCCACCAAGATTGCTGAATCTTTACGGGAAATCGCTTCTAAGTTTGACGAAACAATCCAAGCAAACGCTGAGAAAGTTATCGCCAAATATCAGCCCACAATGGATGCGGTAATTGCTAAGTATCGCCCCCGTTTGGATGGTAAGACCGTTGCCATCATGGTTGGTGGTCTACGTCCTCGCCACGTTGTCCCAGCTTTCTTAGACTTGGGCATGAAGATGATTGGTACAGGTTATGAGTTCGCTCATAATGACGACTACAAACGTACTACTCACTACATCGAAAACGGCACCATCGTTTATGACGACGTTACCGCTTACGAATTCGAGGAATTTATCAAAGCGCTGAAGCCTGATTTGGTAGCTTCTGGTGTGAAAGAGAAGTACGTCTTCCAAAAGATGGGTCTACCTTTCCGTCAAATGCACTCTTGGGATTACTCCG
>NZ_JAVRCL010000052.1:0-60155 GCF_034530775.1 Nostoc sp. DedSLP04
TTGCTGCTGCCAGGGCAATTCAGGATGAGTATTTTCGTGCCGAAGCCTTGAGTGCTTTAGCTGACAGTTTGTCACAAATGCCTGCTGCCGAACTTTTTTCCCTTTGGCAAGATACACTTGATGAACTATCTCTTCGCACTCGCCCTAATTTGCTGCAAGATATTGAGGCATTGTTTCCAGTTATCTTTGCATTAAGTGGTAAAGCAGCAACGGCAGAAATTGCCCGTGCGATTGTGGATGTGGGGCGATGGTGGAAATAATTTTTAATTCGTAATTCGTAATTCGTAATTCGTAATTTAAGAGAGTCAGATTTAACTTGTATCTGTAGCGTGATTTTGGTCAATTGGTATAAGGGGATGCAGGATCTATAGTTTTTAGCGAAGTGCGATCGCCTTTTACAGCTACTCAACCATCAAGCAGGTATCGAATTTACAAACTCTCTCTGGTGTCGATGAGTTAGCGATCGCAATTAGTCATAAAATCATCACAGAAATTGTCTAGACTGTCGATGAGAGATTGCCAGGGATTATCTTTAGCAATGAGAACAATAGCGTTACTAATTTTTTTTATATAGACTTCTGTGCCAGTGAGTTGACAATCTTCCGGCAAAATAACGATTTGGTGAGTGCCATCAGTGCTGAGTTTGGCGGTGTTCATGATATTACTTTTCGGCATTGCAGTTGCTCATCGTTAAACTATAGATGTAAGCGACTATCTAAAAGTTAAGCAATGCGATCGCTTCTATCTTAGCAGCACCTACAGAAGAGTGGACTTATCGTTCTGCTAACCACGACTGTAAATCAGCCACACTGGTAAAATCTAACAATGCTTCACTCAAGTCTTCCAGAACAGGTAAAGGTAAACCAGTGATGGCAGAACGCATTTCTGGAGTCAGTTCGCCAAATCGCTTTTTTAGCAGTCGCATAACTAGATTCACTGTTGCTTCCTCGCGCCCTTCTTCCTTAATTTCCCGATAAACTCGCGTTTCCTTGAGTGTGATTCCCAGCATCGACTCTACCTCCCTTCTACTTAATTGCTCAAACTTGTACACCATAATCGTCGTAATCATCTCTATTATGGCGCGACTTGTGGGTGATGATACTTCTTGCCGAGTTCTAGTTAATAAATATCTGGCTTGTTCTGGTGCTTGTTCTTCGTTAATTGTCGTTAATACCATCAGCGCTACCCATAAAGGTAAGGTACGAATATCCCCTAATTCATCTAAATATATTCGATGCACTTGTTCGCCATTAAGCAATGAGCGATGGGGATGAATCTGGCTTTGTTCCAGACTGCGAGATGGGTAAATTATGACTACTTGCCAATCGCTAAATCTCTCACGGTTGCGGTAAAAATATAGTGAGGACTCAGCAAATATTCTTTCGTAAAGCTGTTCATCTTTTTGGAATTGGACTTCACAAAAATACACTACTCCTGCACCTGCATTTTCTGGTGGGAGGAATACGCCGTCAATTTCAAATTTGGGTTCTTTAACTGCTACTGAGTCAAATCTATAGGCATTAGCATTTGTTGGCGGATTGGTCAATAATTCAAATAATAACGTGGGAGATTGTTGAAATAGTTTGTAAAATATCGAGTCTCGGCGCATGAAGTATTCTTATTTTGCTGAACCGAGTCCACACTACCATAGAAATTTTGAGTGATTTTGAAAGTTCTAACTTCGTATGATAATGGCAATCGCCCTTCCACAATAAGCGATCGCACTATTTCTCACAAACTGCGTAGTTTACTGCCGTAGGCATCGCCTATATTGGTCTTTCCTACATAATACTAGGCGATCGCTTTTCCAAAAACTGCGTAGTTTACCGCCGTAGGCATCGCCCACTCATCCAGTGTTATCGTAAAGAATATTAGGAATTAATTACCAAGGCAGATGACTATTACTGTCAACGTCGCCGAAGCAACTGCCAAATTTAGCGAACTTCTGAGTCAGGTATTGCTCGGTGAAGAAGTCGTGATTGCTGAACAGGGGATTCCAGTTGCACGTTTAGTTGCTCTTACGAATACCAGTTCTCCTCGCATTCCAGGCTTAGATAAAGGTAAAGTGTTTATTGCACCAGATTTCAACGATCCTTTACCAGAAGAAATCTTGAGTGATTTTGAAAATTCTAACCTCGTTTAGTAATGACTTTCTACAGACTGCGATCGCCTATATCGGTCTTTCTTACAGAATAAAGCGATCGCTTACAAAATTTTTGCCTACGCACTCCCCAACTTATGGGAGCAGCTACAGAACTTACGGGAGCAGCTACAGAACTTACGGGAGCAGCTACAGAACTTATGGGAGTAGCTACAGAACTTATGGGAGCAGCTACAGAACTTGTGGGAGCAGCTACAGAACTTGTGGGAGCAGCTACAGAACTTACGGGAGCAGCTACAGAACTTACGGGAGCAGCTACAGAACTTATGGGAACAGCTACAGAACTTATGGGAGCTTATAAATACCTACATTTAGTAATTAAGTACCGAAAAATTACTGTTATCAATCAAAAACTTTAGTAAAAAAAATGCGAGTTTTACTGAACCGGAACGCAGTTTAATTGAGGCAAGCTAGCTCTAAGAGCATCTTAAAGGAGTAATTTTATGTCTCGTAAAAAACGCACATCCCGTGTTTTAGAAAAAGCTCAGTTAAGATCCGCCGGACTAAAATCGATTGTTCCAAGCGTCAAATTTGATGAAGATTATAGTCTAGAAAAATTAGTTGAGTCAATCGACCAGTTACGCAGCAAAATTGATGTTTATAATACTGCTCTGTCTGTGGTTGACTCTTCTAAAACTGAAATTGAAGAGATGGAAAAAAACTTGAGTCAGCTTTCTGAAAAAATGCTGATGGTGGTTGCGATCAAGTACGGCAAAGACAGCCGCGAATATGGGATGGCGGGTGGTGTTCGCTATAGCGATCGCACCCGCAAAATCAGATCGAGCCGCTTGAAAAATGTTGCAGAACAAGCATCTGATGAAAATGCTAAAACTGCATAAAATGCAATTTTAAAAAATCCTACAGAAATTGTTTCCAAAGCACCACCTCCGACTTGAGAGTGTTGAAATAACTCAAATAGCTATCTGAAGGCGAGGTATGACAACAAACTTTAGTCGGCGTGAATTTATCTTGCTGGGTTCAGGAGGGTTTACTACCAGCTTACTGCTGCAAGCTTGTAGTAATCCGACGACACCAACAGCGACAACAACGGGTGGTGCTGAAGGGTTTAAAATAGCGATCGCAAATCGTGCCCAAGCTGCAATGCAAGAGTTTGACATTCGGGCGAATGGGATTGATATCAAGGTAAGTCAGCTTTCGGGAGGAAATCAACAAAAAGTGGTGTTAGCGCGAGAACTGGCGCAAACACCAGCTTTAGTTATCGCTATGCAACCCACAAGAGAGTTAGATGTGGGGGCGACAATAGCCGTCCAGTCTCGAATCTTAACAGAACGCGATCGCGGTGCGGCAATTTTGTATATTTCTTTCGTTGCTGAACGCATTATTCATCAACAGCCTCTTATTTATATAAATGAGACTTGGAACCAAATTCTAGAGGTATTAAATGACTGAAGAAGAGATGAAAAAGTTACATTGTAAAATTGATGCTGGAGTCAAAGCAGCAATTGCAGCAGCAATAGAACGACATCGTAAACTTGGTCAATCGATTAGTATTATCAGAGAAGGAAAGGTTGTAACTTTAACGTCTGATGAAATTACAGCGATTCAAAATCAGCAGAACAGTTAGAACAAAATTTAAAACTGAAAATGATATTTATAAATTGTTCAATTTGATTCAGCTTTGAGGAGTTAATGAACTGCATAGGAAATCATATCTCCAAACCTAACGATCGCAACTAATCGCATAAAATTCCTGTTACCAATCTTATCACCGCTAATTGCGTTGGCGCAGCCTGCCGTAGGCATCGCCTCCGCTCTCATCGTCGGTGCTATCCTCATGCTAATTGCTGGGGCAAATCCCATCACTGCATACAGAATCCTATTTCAAGAATCTCTCTCTACCTACTTTGGATTTAGATGAGGCTGTTCAGGGGTGGAAAGGCTTGAAGTTAAAATTATGCCAGGGGATTGAAAGTGCCGGTCAGTTCTACAGCGAGCTAGTCTCCACAGTCAGCAAAGCTATCGGCGTTGCTGATGGTGAGCCTTACTGGAACGGATATCTAGGCAAGTGGCAGGTTTGGCTTAAGTTTGGCATTTACCCTTTCCCCTAAGAGTGCAAAAATATATTTTTGCAAGAGGTCTAATGTAAATTTTCTCACTAAGTATTCACAAGCGGCAATCACATAGCGCTTTTATGAAAACAGATTTGTTCCTCTCCCTCATTCTGAGAGTAGACAATATAGTTTTCATTAGGCAATCACAGTAATATTTGCATGAGTAATAATTGCCTGATTCGAGAATTGGGCTATTTGAACTTGTGCTGTACCACCAAGTCCATCTTTATCAAAGAATAGGTTGCCTGTAGTTTGATTGTAGATGAAGCGATCGCTTGCTGTTACAGCATTAGCACCAAGTCGAAATAAGCTAGCCTCAAGAGAAGTATTTTGAGATTGGCTAAGTCCAAATTCTGCCTTGGAAACAAAGATAGTATCATCTCCAACAGTAAAATCAGCAATAATATCATAGCCTCCAATGCGTGTATCAGTCAGGTAGAAGCTATCTCGACCAATTCCACCAGTCAATACATCTTTACCAGTTCCACCACTCAGTAGATCATCGCCTACACCACCGAACAAGGTGTCATTGCCAGTACCACCAATTAGGCTATCATTACCATCAACTCCATTCAACGTGTTAACACCAGTGTTTCCAGTCAGGATGTTATTCTGGCTGTTGCCAATACCATTGATTGCTCCGGTTCCAATCAAGGTCAAGTTTTCCAGGTTATTTCCCAACACCCAACTAACCGAAGACTTGACTAAATCAGTGGCTGCATCTAAGCCTTCAGTAATACTATCGTTCAGGTTGTCTACAATGTAAATGTCATTGCCAACTCCACCATTAAGATTGTCAGTCCCTGCACCTCCATCCAAAGTGTCATCGCCTGCACCGCCGAACAAGGTGTCATTGCCTGAACTACCAATAAAGCTGTCGTTGCCATCAACTCCATTCAAGATGTTAGCGCCAGTATTTCCAGTCAGGATATTATTGAGACTGTTACCAGTACCATTGATTACCCCACTTCCAGTTAGGGTCAAGTTTTCTATGTTATCTGCTAAAACCCAGCTGACGGAAGACTTAACTAAATCTGTACCTGCATCTAGGCCTTCAGTAATCGTATCGCTTAGGTTGTCTACAGTGTAAATGTCATCACTGACTCCACCATTGAGATTATCTATTCCCACACCTCCATCCAGGGTGTCATTACCAGAACCGCCGAATAAGGTGTCATTGCCGTCACCACCAATTAGACTATCGTTGCCATCAGATCCATTCAAGGTGTTAGCAGCAGTATTTCCTATGATGATGTTATTAAGGTTGTTACCAATACCATTAATTGCTCTACTTCCAGTCAGGGTCAAGTTTTCTAGGTTATCTGTTAACAACCAACTTACCGAAGACTTGACTAAATCTGTGCCTGCATTGACGGATTCAAGAATAGAGTCGCTGATGCTGTCTACAGTGTAAATGTCATTACCGATTCCACCAATCAAGCTATCATCTCCTAAACCTCCATCCAAGGTGTCATTGCCAGAACCACCGAACAAGGTATCGTTGCCGTCACCACCATAGAGAGAGACGCTACCAAGAGTGAAGGCTGATGCATCTAAAATATTGCCAGTAATACCACCAGTCAGGATTACTTTTTCAATACCAGCTAGGCTGTCACTACCTAAGCCAGAAAGTTGGTTATTAGTCAAAGTAAAGTTGACATCACCTGATTCATTCAGAGAATCAGTGCCAATGCCACCGTCGAGGGTATCATCACCTACACCACCATAAAGGTAATCATTGCCAGCACCACCGATGAGGCGATCGTGTCCATCCTGACCGTAGAGATAGTCATTGGCATCACCACCGTCAAGGATATCATTACCCGTACCACCATAGAGAGAGTCATTGCCAGCACCACCATAAATGTTGTCTTTGCCTGTTTCTCCATAAAGGCGATCGCCACCTTCGTAGCCGAAGATGATATCATCAGCTACGCTTCCCGTCAGGGTATCAGCTGAACGCGTACCAAATAAAGTATTTTCGCTGACATCTTGAAGTCTAACTGTGACAGTTTCTACGCTGCTAGTGCTAATGCCGTCGCTAACAGTAACTTGCAACTCAAAGGTGGGGTTAGTTTCAAAGTCGAGGTCGTCGCTATCGTTGACAGTAATTTCTCCAGTGCTGGAGTTGATATTAAAGCCAACCTGACCATCGCGATCGCTATCCAAGTTACCATTAATAATTGTCCAGTTAGAAAATGTGCTGCCATCCACATCTGTTGCAGCTATGGTGCCAACCACCGTACCATTGGCAATACTTTCATTAATGCTAAAACTTTGGCCTGCGGCAATCGCAGGAGCATCATTCACTGAGTTAATAGTAAGTAGCAGCTTTTTAGAAGTGCTTCCCCCTGTATTTCCATCGTTCACAACAATACTAAGGCTATCAGTACCATTGATATTGGCGTTACCTTTGTAAGTCAGTCCAGCAATATCAGCGAGGGTGGCATTAATTTGACTAACAGTACCAGTGAGAGTGACATTACTGCTACTGTTGTTGTTTATACTGGTTGAGGTTAAACCACCGACTACATCACTTTTTATTGTAACTGTACCTTTGGTTGCTGTGAGAATAACGCTAAGAAGCGAATTTCCGGCGTCAACATCATTAATCGCAATGCCAGGAATTGTGACTGAAGCATCTTCATTGACAGTAACACTAGGTAAATCAGAAATAGTTGGGGTATCATTAACAGCAGTAACATTAATTGTTCTAGTCACCGCACTACTAATACCACCATCACCATCTGTGAGGACAACTTCAATAGTCCGAGGAGTGGTTGAGGGGCTTTCAGATACATTAACGTAAGTAATATTCCGCACTAAAGCTTCGATGGCAAAGGGTGTTGCATTGGCATTCAAGCCAATTACCAAATCTTCAGTGCCAATACCTCCAGAGAAAGTACCAATTTGCAGAGTACCGTACTTGATGATGTTGCCGTTGAGGTTAATTTGAGTAATGTTAGTGCCTTCGTTACGGATCGCAAGACGGTCATCAATGCTAACACCGTTTTTGATGCGAACAGTCAATTTGCCATTGTCGAAGTTAACAGAATCTGGGTCTGTAACTTTGACATAAGATTCTGTAATCAAAATGGCAGCAGCGTTTTCTGTATAATTAGCAGCATATCCCGGCCAACTGCTGATTATTGGAGCATCACTCACACCAACTTTCAAAGTGACCGTGGCAATATTAGAATCAGCAATGCGATCGCCTGCTCGATAAGTAAAGGTATCAATGCCTTTGAAGCCAGTGTTAGGCGTGTAGTTAAAAGAACCATCAGGATTGAAAATTAAGCTCCCATTTTGCGTCCCGGACACCAAAGTTGCTTTTAGAGGTGTTTTCTCGCTATCGGTGTCATTTGTCAGGACACCAGGAAGTCGATTCCCAGTTGTTGCATTGTATTGTATTCGTCCCCGATAGCTTTCGTTTATAGGATCGCCATCGCCATTTTCTCGGAATGTGGCATCAAAGCTGACAATTTGGCTATCAACACCATAAATAATTTGATTGATAGTAAATTCACCAGTCAAACTGTTATATCCGCGTCCATCACCACTTACGTCTAAACCAGGCTGATTAGTCGCTTGGAATGGGAAACGCGCTGCACCTGTGTATGTTGTACCTGTTGTGAGTGGGGCGTTAAATGGAGCTGCAAATGAAAGATCCCACCACTTGCCGCCACTTCCAGGTTCGCTGTAGGTAATTCGTATCGCGTTATTGCTACTGGTGTTTGTTGAGTAGGCGCGTGAGGCTCCAAAATTACCTGTGAGCGGAGTATAGCTATAATAATCGCTTTGACCGATATAGTTACCGCGATCGCTATCTAAAATCAGGGCTGTAGTAGCAGCGGCAGTACTAAATAAGGTATTTTCAGATACCAAATAGCTATCGTTTGTTGCCACCGGTGCTTGATTAGCGCTAATCGCTGTACTCGTAACCTTGATATTATCAATACCAATCCACTCATCTTCCCCATTGGCATCAGTTGTAATCAAGCGAATTTGCACTTGTGCTTGATTGTTAACTTCCGGTGGTAACAAAACGCTTAAGCGTGCTTCTCGTGCATCGTAGGAATAGGGTGTTGTGCCGTTATTGGAAGCATCAGAGACGAAACCTGCTGGCAGATTGATGAAATCCCCTGTATTACCAATGCGATACTGGACGGCAAGAGGTTGAATTGCATTGCGTGTTGAGGTGTCAATGTCTTTGAGCGTGAAATTTAACTGGACATTCTGACGCCCTGTAGCGTTTAAATAAAATACCAAGTGCGGTGCTGTAGCTGTTGATGAACCTCGCAGGGCAATAGTTGGGTTGCTTTCATAGACAAACTCCGCCACACCAGCATTTGTGTAGGTACTGGGATTGGTCTGATTAGCATTAACATCAATAGGAGTAGCAGAACCGTCAGCAAGTACTGTTTGTGGGTCAACGCCAACACTGCTGACTAAACTATCGCCTCGAAATCCTCTGATGCTGGGTATGTTCAGCCAATCATCATCAGTGGTAATTAAACTTGTGTTTGACCAGTCTTGACTAAAGTCGCTCAGTGCGAGTTGATGATAAACAGGAGCAATCGATTTGACTGTGAGCAAGGCGGTGTCCGTGGCGTTACTAAAGGCAGTTGTACCACCGTTGCTTGTGGTGTCGGCAAGATTACCATTGAGACCACTAGTTCTATCCCAAGCTCGGAAGGTAATAGCGTTAGCAATATCACCATTAAAATTAGCATTGGGCTGGAAGTAAATGCGGCTATAAGCATCTGCTACTAGCAAACGAGCGCTACTTTCAGAAACCGGCCCTAAAGGATTCCAGACTGTACCACTGTTAGTGCTGTACCACCAAGTACCGTTAATAGTGTTAGCGGCAGCAATGGCTATACCTGTTAAACCGCCACTATTGGGGTCAGTAATATTACTATTTATACTGACTATGGAAGATATTAAAGTTCCAACTGCCCCCGAAGGTGCGCCTGCATTTTCATTGACTGCGCTTAGGGTAACAACAGTATCAGATAACGCAGGTGCTGTATTCGCAGCCGCAGTTGGTACTTCATTAGAAACACCGAGGAAACGTGCCACTGCAAAGTAGCCATTGACATTACCTACAACAACAATCTTCCCATCTGATTGAGTTGCAAGGACATGAGTCTCATCATATTTACTCTTAAGCGAAGTTGTAACCTTACCAGCTGTGCCAAAGCTTGTATCTAAAGTTCCATCAGGGTTGTAAGCTAATAGAACAGTAGTGCGATTAAGGCTTTGAGTATCGCTTTCTACATAGCCACCGACAACAATTTTGCCATTTGGCTGAATCGACAAACTAGTACCACGGTCACCAGTGCTAACGCTAAGAGGAGCAATAACTTTACCACCATTGCCAAAGTTAGAGTCTAGAGTGCCGTCCGTATTAAAACGGGCAATAGCAAAGTCTTCTTGATTAGAACTATTCCATACATTCCACACATATCCAGTAACAACAATTTTGCCGTCTGACTGAATTGCAAGACTTTCGATATTCTCAAAAGAAGTACCTATCGCGGCCAGAACTCTACCACTATTGCCAAAGCTCGTATCGAGACTACCATTGGTGTTATAGCGTGTTATGGCAAAATCATTGTTATTGCCATTGGAAGCTCTTCCTCCAACTACAATCTTACCATCAAGCTGAATCGCAACAGCATAGCCGTTTGTGCCATTTACCTTGCCACCATTACCAAAGCTTGTGTCTAGGCTGCCATTGGTGTTGTAGCGTAATAGAACATAATCTGGATTACCATTGCCGATGTACCCCGCTAAAATAATTTTGCCATCCGCCTGAAGCAAGACGTTATGACCGAAGTCTTCACCAAAGTTGGTAATAACTTTACCACCATTGCCAAAGCTGCTATCTAAGCTACCATCAGCGTTGTAGCGCGTGAGAGCAAAATCTGGTTGGTTAGGTTGGGTACTGTCCCCCCAACTATAGCCGCCAACAATAATCTTCCCGTCGGACTGAAGAGTAACACGATAACCAAAATCGCTGGAAGTACCTACTATATGAGTAGTAACTGTACCACTATTGCCAAAGCTGGTATCTAGGCTGCCATCAGGATTATAGCGTGCTAGAGCAAAGTCAGGGGCACTGACGTTATTGTTTTCCATGTAAACATAACCCACTGCCAAGATTTTGCCATCCGGCTGAATTGCAACACTATAGGCAGGCCCGCCATAACCAAATTTGGTAGTGACCGTACCACCATTACCAAAGTTAAGGTCGAGGTCACCAGGGTTCTGTACGAGTTTGATAGTAATGTTTTCGTTTGTACTGGTTGCAATACCATCGCTGACGTTGACTTGCAGATTTACAGTAGGGTTAGTTTGGGGATTAAGGTCATCAATATCATTGATAGCCAACTGTCCGGTATTGGGATTTATACTGAAAGCTTGATTGCCGTCACCATCTGTATCTATGTTCCCCCCGGCAATTGTCCAGTTAGAGAAAGTAGTGTTGCTATCAACATCCGTAGCCGTCAATGTACGAATAATTGTGCCGTTGCTAGCATTATCGGGAATGGTGAAAGAAATGGGTGTAACTACAGGTGCATCATTGACAGCATTAATCGTAATTGCAGCTGTGTCAGTAGTACTACTAAAAGCAGTGGAGCCGCCATTAGTACTTGTGTTTGCCAAGTTTCCATTTGTTCCACTAGTTTCATCCCAAGCACGAAAGGTGATGGCGTTGCTGATGATGCCGTTGAAGTTAGAGGAGGGACGGAAATAAACGCGGGTGTTAGCATCTGCCGCCAACAACCGGGCGCTACTATTTGATACTGTACCCAAGCTATACCAGTTTTGCCCATTGTTAGTGCTGTACCACCACGAACCGCTGATGGTGTTGGCGGCAGTAATAGCTATACCAGTTACTGCCCCAGTGTTGGAGTCGCTGACGTTTGCACCAAGGCTTACTAATGAGGAAACTAAGGTGCCCACTGCTCCGGAAGGTGCGCTCGAATCTTCATTAATTGAATTGAGGGTAACAACAGTGTCAGTTAGTGTAGGAGCATTATTAGATGTGGTAGCACCAGGGGTAAAAGAGTAATTCAAAGTAATATTACCCGTACTACTTTGATAGCCATCTACAGAAATGTGATAAGTTGTTCCAGCAGTAACTGTAAAGCTCACCTTACTAGCACTAGTTCCATTACTGTCGTCATTGTCAGCAACCAGGCTCAAACTATTAACAGCATTGCCTGTGTAAACACTAAGGTAAGTATCAAAGCCGCTATTTATAGTATCAAAAACAACGTTTCCAGAAGCGGCAGCAGTCCAACTCCACCAGACTGAGTTGGTGGCTCCTGATTGAATTAACTCGCCTGATTCGCTTGTGGCTCCTACATTATTGCCTGTACTACTGCCTGAGTTACCAGAAAGTACAATACGGTTAGCAAAGTTGTCATTAAAGGAAGCTAAAACGAAGTTGTAAGTCTCTAATATTTCTGGTTTAAATATCTGAACAGTTGTCACCTCGCCTCGACTGATTTCCAAATTCCAGTCTCCGCCTAAAGCAGCATTCCCTGTGAGATTGGCAGAAGCAGCAATGCCAGCTTTTGTCAACTTGTGCAACTTCTCAATGAATTCTTCTCCAGCGTCTCCAGCAGCAACGTTACAGCCATAGAGTAATAGAGATGGAGAAACGCAGAGATGGGAAGACCAGGTTTGTAGTTCTTGAGCGTAGCGTTGCAATGTGCTGAGGCTAAGTTGGGTGTTACCTAAGTAGAGGCAACCAGGGGAGCCATGAGAGATGATGTGTACACTTTCAACTCCACGGCGCTGTGATAGTACTTCGGTAATTTGTTCTACCCCATCTTGGTAGCGATCGAGGATAGCTACCTCTACTTGTGATACTAAATTTTTAAGTAATAATTCGTAATTAATTACCGAAGAATCAATGAAAATAATGTTTGTATTTTTCATGTCCACTGTATTATATTGATAGTTGGAATTTTGAGTTTTAATTGTTATTAAAACTCAGGATTAAACATGAAACATTGAATGATAAAAAACCAGAAACTATTGACCAGCAATTTATTCAATAAATTAGCCTGATTTTTTATCTTTATAAAATGACAATCCATCAAAAAAGATAGCGATTATGATAGTAATATTTTCTTTATATACTGTCTGAATTGCATCGATGTATTTTCTGAGATATTGTCAAGATATTGTAAAGATTTCAGAAAAGAGAGTAATATTTATTACTTTAATTTTCAAAAATGACCAAAGCTGTCCCATGACAATTAGATTTTTCAGCACGGGGTCTTGTTTTAAGTTTTCCCTCAGCAGAGGCTTTTCTACCAAAAGGAGATGCTAAATCAATCTTAAAACCAGATTTGCGAACAACTTATCATTCCGATTACCTATACTGGCCTATTAACACTGATCGCATCGCTCTAGGGCAAAGGAGCAGAGGGGCAGAGAGGAAAGATGCTTCAGGAGAAGATTTACTGCAAGTTTTTGCTCTGCTCCCCTGCCCCCCAGCTAGCTCTTGAATAAACTCAGTTACTAGTTTCTCACTAGTCTGTCTGAATCAATCTTCAGACTCAGGACTTAGGACTCAAGACTTTGTTCCGTGGTAATATCAGTCACACGAAATCGCAAAAAACCGTGGCTACTGTATTAAAATCTCATCGGGCATCAAGAAGGCGTAAACATTCAGCGCATCCTCTCCAACGTTTGCTTGAGTATGGACACCAGTATCGTAAACAAATTTGGCTGGCGACTACTTATTCTATCCTCAATAAGTTTTTCGACTTAGCACCACCCGGTTTAATTGGTATCGCGGTGGATGTGGTAGTCAAGCAACAGGATTCCATAATTGCCCAGTTAGGGGTACGGGATGTCTTTGGGCAATTTTTGATTATTTCCTTGCTGACTGTCATCATTTGGATACTAGAATCGGTTTTTGAGTACGCCTATGCTCGACTTTGGCGAAATTTGGCTCAGAATATTCAGCATGACTTGCGTTTGGATGCATACAAACATTTGCAAGAGTTGGAATTGGCTTATTTTGAAGAACGCAGCACTGGCGGTTTAATGTCTGTCCTCAGTGATGATATTAACCAATTAGAGCGGTTTTTGGATGGGGGAGCAAATGATATCATCCAAGTTTCTGCAACGGTTCTAATTATTGGCGCTGCTTTCTTTATTCTGGCTCCTAGTGTAGCGTGGATGGCTTTGTCTCCGATGCCATTTATCCTCTGGGGTTCTTTTGCCTATCAACGGCTACTTGCGCCTCGCTATGCTAATGTCCGCGAAAAGGTAGGTTTTCTCAATTCGCGGTTGTCAAACAATATCAGCGGAATTACTACTATTAAAAGCTTCACATCTGAAGCTTATGAAGCCTATCGTTTGGAATTAGATAGTGACGCTTATCGTCACAGTAATTCTAAAGCAATTACTCTTTCTGCTGCTTTTGTGCCGTTAATTCGGATGCTGATTTTGGTGGGTTTTACGGCATTACTTTTATATGGCGGAATGGCAGCAGTTTCGGGAGCCATGTCTGTAGGTACTTACAGCGTATTAGTGTTTTTAATCCAGCGCTTGCTGTGGCCTTTAACTAGATTAGGCGAAACTTTTGACCAATATCAAAGGGCAATGGCTTCTACTAATCGAGTCATGAATTTATTAGATACTCCTATCGCCATTCATACAGGTGATGTGGCGTTACCTGTAAATGAAGTACGCGGGGAAGTGCAATTTAACAATGTTTATTTTGCTTATAAAGATAGATTTCCAGTAATTAAAAATCTGTCTTTGGATATTCCTGCGGGGAAAACTATTGCAATTGTTGGTTCTACTGGTTCTGGGAAAAGCACTTTAGTCAAACTCTTATTGCGGTTATATGAAGTGCAAGGTGGAAACATTACTGTTGATGGCATTGATTTGCAAAGTTTGAATTTGCAAGATTTACGTCGCTGTATTGGTTTGGTAAGTCAAGATGTCTTTCTATTTCATGGCACTGTAGCAGAGAATATTGCTTATGGTAGCTTTGAAACTACAGAACAAGAAATCATCACGGCGGCGAAGATAGCCGAGGCGCACGAATTTATTATTGAATTGCCCGAAGGTTATGAGACAATTGTCGGGGAAAGAGGACAAAAGTTATCTGGTGGACAAAGACAACGGATTGCGATCGCCCGTGCAGTTCTCAAAAATCCCCCCATTCTGATTTTAGACGAAGCTACCTCGGCAGTGGATAATGAGACAGAAGCAGCAATCCAGCGATCGCTAGAACGGATTACAGTAGATAGAACTACAATTGCGATCGCTCATCGTCTTTCCACTATTCGCAATGCTGATTGCATTTATGTCATGGAACATGGGAAATTAGTAGAGTCGGGAACCCACGAGCAATTGCTAGAGAAAGACGGTATTTATTCCGGCCTCTGGCGTGTACAGTCAGGTTTGAGATAAGTTTCGCCTATTGTCTGTGTCTTCATTACGAATTATTTATGTTTTTTGGTAATAGTCAACCAGAATCAGGTGATACTAAGTGGCGTCGCCAGTTGGATAAGTTTGTCAAAGCAAATCAGCAGGAATTGGCGGCGCTGTTTTGGGGATTATGGTTAGCAAATGGTGACAGTCTGGGTACTGTTGGTATTGATTTGCAACCAACGCCGCATTTTGTTTATTGTCCGAAAGAGCAGATAGAGAATTTAAATATTAAGGTTGATAATCGGCTTCAGGAAATTTTGGGAATTGTTGAGAATCACAAGCCGGATGTGGAAGTTGTGATGATTGGGATTGGGAAGGGGGAAATTAAGTTAATTCAGTTTGCACCGGAACCAGCGCCACCGATTTGTTTTGAGGAAGTTGGGAAGGATGTGGATGAGTTGTTGGATGTGTTGGAGGAGAGGATGAGGGAGGAGATTGTTTTTTAACGCAGAGGGACGCGGAGGGAAGCGCAGAGGTACGCGGAGAAAAGACTCTATTTATACCGCTTGCTGTGTTGATTTGCTAAGAAACGTTATATTTAGGTAAATAATTTATGTCAGGAAACGTAATGGCTAGCGTCACCATCACCACCAAAGGAGAAGTAATTATTCCTAAAGAAATTCGGGATTATCTTAATCTTGATATAGGTAGTAAGGTTGATTTTGTCATTGATGAAAATGGGACAGTTAAACTAATTCCACTCAATGTTCCTGTTCAAACTCTGTCCGGCATTTTACATCGTCCGGCGATGAAAAGTGCAACTTTAGAAGAAATGGAAGCAGCAATCCAAGAAGGCGCAAGTGATTGGAGTTGATACGAATATTTTAGTGCGCTACCTCACAAAAGATGATGAAAAGCAGTGGAAACAAGCTGCTGAAATTATCGAAGCAGGAGAGCAATGTTTTGTAGCAAATATAGTTCTTTGTGAGTTGGTTTGGGTTTTACGGGGAAAGCCATATCAATTTAGTAAGGAAGAAATTAGCAACACTATAGAGTTAATGTTGCAATGTTCAGTGTTTGAGTTAGAAAATCGCTCTTTAGTTTATCAAGCATTACAGCGATTTCATCAGGGAAAGGCAGATTTATCAGACTATTTAATCGGCGCGTTGGCGCAGCCCGCCGCAGGCATCGCTCAACATAATAGTTGTAGTTCAACAGTAACTTTTGACAGAAAGTTAAGAAGCGAACAGGGATTTAATTTACTTGAATAATGCTTATTTTGTAATCGGCGTAGGCGTAGCCCATCGCAGACATCGGTCTCCATTATCAACGAACACATAAAAGCGATCGCTCATGAATGATGTCAGTACCTCATCTAGAATCACAACTGGCAGAATTAGTTGTCCCATGCATTTCGTTCTGCTTGGAGGTCTTGATTGATTTCTTCTACACTTCTGCCAACAGGACGCTGTTTGTGGATTTCTTCAAGCAGGTGGATAATCGATTGTCCTTCGTAGTGTCGTTTTTTGTGGTATCAGGACAATTACCTCAATAGTTTGTCCTACAGAGGTTGAGAGTGTATCGTCAGGCAAAGTGATTTCAATTTTGTTGCCTGGTAACACTTTAGTTTCAATGCGTAATGCTGATTGCATCAAGCCTTCTCCTGATTTGGTTTCTTTTTAGCTATTGTTTGTTCTATGGACTCCCTATCGTTCTATCCATTGTGGCTCAAAAAGCGATCGCGATCGCAATTATCTCTCAACTATCAAAGGCGATCGCACATCATTCTACAATTTAGGTGGAGCGATCGCCCTCATAACACCATCATTCCACCTCAGAACAAGAACATTCTCGTTTGAAACAGGAACGTTCTCACTTGGAACAGAAACATTCTCGTTTGAAACAGGAATGTTCTGACTTGGAACAAGAATATTCTCGTTTAAAACAAGAACGTTCTCACTTGAAACAGAAACGTTCTTGTTTAAAACATGAAACTTCGAGGTCAGAACAGAAAACTTGGAGATAAAAGCTTGATTGATGAGGTTGGGAACATGAATTTTACTGTTCTGAGGTGAGGCGATGCCTGCGGCGGGCTTCGCCTACGCGCAAATTTGCTAAATTTTCACGACAAATAATAGTATTAGGATGATTCACCCTTAACCGTCGCTCCAAAATATCTAAAGCTTGGATGTAATGGGGTTCGGCTTCGCTGTATCTGCCTCTGCTGCGGCTTTCAACTCTAGTACAGCTTTGCCATAATCTAACGGTGGCTGTGTATTTTCTGGTGTCGCCTCTGCTAATAAGGGCAATTTATTTTTATTACGTAGCTGTGCGATTAATTTACCGCTTGCTTCTAACCCTGCTTCCCCAAGCTTTTCGCCAGTTTTTTCTAGAGCTTTAGTTAAAACTATAGTAGCGATGTCTACGACGGGCTACGCCTACGCAGTTGCAACAGCCGTTAGTGTTACAGGTTTCATAATTTTATGAATAACAACCGAAATTTCACTGAAAGCTATTCTAGCCTAGCCCGATCATCACATTTCTTGATTTTGTTTGTGCAGACACAGTTTTTAACGTTAACCCTCTGCTAAGAGTGGGTTTCTTGACTTGAGCGGACTGGCGTTGTGTTATGGCCTAGCCTAAAGCACCAAAACCTTTAACTGATGCGTTACGCTAATAACGCTAAAGTCATAGTATGACTATTAAAATCACAACCCAAATGCAAGCTGATAAATACCCTTTTGCTCAAGAACTGATTACTGATATGGAAGGTAATATCCGCAAAGTAGTTATAGATTTTGATGACTATCTACGCTTGCTAGAAGCTATTGAGGATCAAGGACTTATCTTAGCAATGAAGGCAGTAGAACATGAAATACCTCTAAATATTGATGAAGCATTAGCACAACTATAACAAGAGCGATTATCCAAAGTTTTGCTTGTGTGCAAGATGAACTGCGATTTCTAATCGCTACTTTCTTAATTACGAATTACGAATTACGAATTACGAATTACAAATGCTACCTCAAATTAATAGTAAATCCCTGAGAGAAAATGGCAAACAATATTATGTAGATGCCAAGGGAAACCGCTTCCCCAGCGTCACCACAATACTTAATGTCACCAAACCCCAAGCAGACAGAGACAGATTACTAAATTGGAAAGCGCGTGTTGGAACAGAAGAAGCCACCCGCATATCTACAAATGCCAGTCGTCGGGGAACCCAAACACACAAACAAATTGAGCGTTACCTCCTGGGACAAAATCCTGTTTGTCCAGAAGCCAGTCGCCCTTACTGGGAAAGTATTCAGCCAGTTTTAGCAGAAATCGACACAGTAAAACTTGTAGAAGGCTCCGTTTTTCATTACGATTTGAGCTATTCTGGCAAAGTAGATTGTATTGCTAGCTATCAAGGCATTCCCTGTATTTGCGAGTGGAAAACAGCAGACAAACCTAAAGGTTCAATCGAGCATTTATACGAACATCCACTGCAAATTACAGCATACATTGGAGCAATTAACAACTATTATCGGGATTATGGTATTCAGCTAAATCATGCTTTGTTAGTAGTCGCAATTCCAGAGATGCCAGCCGAGGTATTTTGGTTTGAACCAGCAGCGATTAAAGGTTACTGGCAGCAATGGGAAAAAAGAGTCGCCGAATATTGGGAACGCAGAAGTGTTTGGAGTTGATGAGTGAGATTCTGGTTCAAAGATGCGGTAAGTGCTTTGATTTAAATTGCTGCGATCGTCGTTAAAGAAATACTGCTAATCATGCATTGCCTCCTACCTCACTTCGAGATGTAGGACGAAAGGAACTATTAGAGAATCAAAGACTTCTTGCGTAGCCAGCAATTCTTCCTCGGAAGTTACGGGACGAGGAGGAAATGATTTGAGTAATTCAATATACCTTTTATTAACAGGTGTTTTAGGGATCATTTTGTATTCTTATGAACAACTCACTAATAAACAATAAAATCAACCTCCTTGAAAGTGATTCAAGGTAAATTTTCAGGTTTGATAGTTGGGATTTCGCGGGGGTAATGCCTGGAGTAGACTTTGTGTTCCTAACTGCACCTCTATCCGATGACGAATATAACTATCCGGATGAGTTTTAGCGATCGCAATTGCTTCTGGTATAAGATGTCTAAGTTCATCGGGATAAAGCAATGGATCTAGTACAAGACTAGGAATAATACTGCGGCGTACTTCGATGCTAGAATTTTTAACGAACTCTCTAAGAAACAGGCAGCGCTTGCATAGCTGAATATCAGCTAAGGCATCATAAACTGCCTGTGATTCTGGTGTTGCGTACTCTTTACTAAAGCTAGGAACTTCTCTATCAAAGCGCAAGGGAACCTGTGCCCAATACAGTGCGTTTACCGCCCCTGCTTTCTCGAAATTTGACCCATGCTCAACAAATTCTAGCAAAGCTTCATTGACAAGACGATGACCGAAAGCAATAACACATGGTTCTACGAATGAACGATTAAAGCTGGGATTTATTTCATAGACAGCAGCGCGGATGAGAGGGGAAAACAGCCTTTCTTTAAGGCGCTTGGGAGCAGATTTAGTAACTTTGTTGACCATGAAGACAACAAATAATTTACGTTGTTCATCTCTAAGTGCTTGGATAAACCAATTGATATCTTCTTCAGATGCACTTAAAAAACGCTGCCCAGTCTCAGACCATAAATTTTTCAGAGTTTTATCAGCTAAATCAGTTCCCCGTGCTGCTAAGTAACTTACACAATAGTCATCCCAGCTATTATTTCGTGTGTCCATATTGTTAGAGAATCAAAGCGATCGCTTTCAATATAGCTTCACTTAAGTAAATCAACTTAAACTAGAGGCAGCAATTGTATTCGCACGCTTAACTTGAGGTGTTGCAACCATCCGCATTCCGGCTGGTGCAGCTAAAGTTAACCCACGGCGCACAGGACGCACGGGACGTTTATTCACTAGCGAAACTTGAAATTCTGATAAAACAGTTGCCAAGACAATTTTCATTTCATACTGGGCAAATGCCATTCCAATACAACGACGATTACCGCCACCAAAGGGTAAATATTCATAAGGTGAATATTGTCTTCCTAAAAAGCGTTCTGGTTTGAACTGCTTGGATTGGGGATAAACTTCTTCCCGATGATGCGCTAAATAAATACTGGGGATTATTACCGTTCCCTCTCGCAGTTCGTAGCCCATAATTGTAATTGGGGTTTTCACAATCCGAGGGAAAGCAGTCATGACAATTGGGTAAAGTCGTAGTGTTTCTTGGCAAACTGCTGTCAAATACGGCAATTTACCTACACTACTCAAATCGTGGTTAACTCCAATGGTGTTGAGTTCCTTTAGCAACTTCTCACGCACCTCTGGTAAACGATCGATCCAGTAAAAAGCCCACGTCAATGCTGAAGCGGTGGTTTCATGTCCCGCAACTAGCAGCGTCATTAACTCGTCGTGTAATTCTTCATCTGACATCCCTTGACCATCGTCGTAACGAGCCGCCATCATCAAACTTAGGATATCTTGACGATTTTGTTCAGATTCAGCCCGACGTTCTCGAAGTAAAGCATAAATCAGTCGATCGATTTTTTGCCGTTGTTGCAGAACCCAACCCCACGGACTCCACGCACCGAAATCTTTTTGCATGAACTGGAAAAAGAAGGCGCTGGACATTATGGGCGAAGTGATGAAGTCTAGTAAGTCACTTAGCGATCGCCTCAGTTCCTCAAACAGTTCTCCATCATTCAAACCAAATACAACCCGTAAAATAACACGCAAGGTAATTTCTTGCATCGACTCACGGATCTTAAAAGGCTTGCCAATTTGCCATTCATTAGTCACCTGTCGGGTTATTTCCCGAATTTCCTCACCGTAAGCCCGCATTCTTTCGCCATGAAAGGGAGGAGCTAATAATTGCCGTTGCCTCTGGTGGCGATCGCCATCCGCTAACATAAAAGAGCGATCGCCAAGTAAAAATTTTAGTCCTATGTTCCCCCTGCCAACCTCAAAATGCCTGGAATCAGCAGTAAAAATCTGCTCAAGCGCTTGGGGTTGACTAAAATATACTAGATGGTTATCAGAGCGATTACTCCTGATGGTGAAAGTGTCACCGTAGATTTGGGCAAAATCATCCACATATTTCACTGGCTGAGTAATAAACTTGATCATCCGTAACCAGCGTGGCATTTGAGGCCCATCGGGCAGATTGTAAGTTGTTGTCATAGAATTTTAGGGAGTTAATGGCTTCTGAATTTTATTGTTACGACTTTTCATGTTACTTAGGGTTACAGAAAGCGGTATATTCATCATTGGGGACTAGAAACTGGAAGCTGGGGACTGAAAAAGAAGACAAAGAGGATAATAATAACTCTTGTACAGACAAGGGTTAATCGCGTCTCTACTTCTAACTCAGCACTCAGCACTCCTAACTCAGCACGGGCTAAACGCCCCGCTACCGCTAACAAAAGGCAGCATCGGAAGTAAGCAGTGCCAAAAATCATCGCTATTCTCAACGGTAAAGGAGGAGTCGGTAAAACGACTACCGCAGTCAATCTGGCTGCAAACTTTGCGAAGAAAAAAAAGGTGCTGCTGATTGATGCAGATATTCAAGGTTCTGCCAGTTGGTGGTTTGGGCGCAGTCAGCAGGGAATGGGATTTGATTTATCTCAAGAAACAGATCCCGCACTTTTAGGTGATTTAGCAAAGATAACAGGTTACGATTTAGTAGTGGTGGATACACCTCCCGCGCTACGCTCTGAAGCATTAGTGGCGGTAGTTGCGATCGCAGATTATCTAGTTTTGCCGACACCCCCATCTGCAATGGATTTAGCAATCCTCGTGGAAACAGTCAAGGAAGCCGTCATCCCTGTGGGAACCCCCCATCGGGTATTGCTCACCAAAGTCGATACGCGCAGTCTGGGGGAAGCACAAGAAGCAAAAAACACTCTGACTCGCTTAGGTATTCCTACTTGTAATACCTTCATCCGTGCCTATAAAGCTCATGAACGAGCAGCACTTGAAGGTGTAGCGATTACTCAATGGCGAGGCGGAAATGCACGGGAGGCGGAATTAGACTACCGCCGTGCAGCTGATGAATTACAGCGTGATTGGAGAAAATAATAATGGCTAGGAAACAAAGTCTCTCTGACTTACTACAAGAAGAGGCGCAAAAATTTACACCCCCAGAAGGTGAATCTGCGATCGAGGTTACAGCCGAAAAAATAGCCGAAGAACAGGCTGCATCTGATGAAGAATCGTCAGCACAAACACTTGAGCCAACTTCTACTAAGCGCACAAGTCCCACTAAAGCTGATTTAGAAGCAAATGTCAAAGAGTTGACAAGTAATCTAGAAACAAGCCACAAAAAAGAAGCATCTCTTGAACAAGAAGTCGCTGATTTGCAATCAAAATTATCTAAACAAAAAACATTTGTATCAGAACAAAAATCATTACTAGAACAGCTAACAAAAGAACTTGATGAGACCAAAAAAACAGCACTGCAACTTGCAGAAGCAAATTCCCTGCTTATAGAAGAAATTAATTCTTTAAAACAAAAAGCAGAGCCAAAAGTAGAACAAAAAGTACAAGAGAAATCTAAACTTGTTGTCAAAGAAACTAGCGCGATCAGACCAGTAAAAGACCACTACAATCCACTTAACTACAAAAAATCACATCGGTCATCAGAAACACTCGCTCAAAATCAACCACAAAATCAGCCGAATGAGTATCCTGATAGTTCTAATGAGATGTGGTTACTTGACTAGAGTCAGTTCATCACTCAGTTAAAGGTTAATGGTACAAATCAAAATCTATGGCACTGCTTCATTTATCCGTCATTATCGCAGTGCCATTTCTGACGCAATTCATTCTTGTGTTGTTGAAGCTCTAGTATATCCTCAAGATAAGCGTGTCCATCGGTTCTTTCCTCTAGAAACCGATGATTTCATCTACCCTTTAGGACGTTCAGAGAAATACATCATCATTGAGATTAGTATGTTTGAGGGACGCACTATTGAAACGAAAAAGAAACTAATTAGGTTGTTGTTTTCTTGCTTATCTGAACAAGTTGCAATTGCACCTATAGATATAGAAATCACGATTACAGAAACCCCAAAACACAACTGGGGTATCCGGGGAACAACAGGAGATGAATTAAACCTAAATTACCAAGTGCAAGTATAAATCTTTTGAGCTTGTAAGGCATGCATTGTGATGCCCATACTAATCTGATTTACTCATATAAAAATCTCATGTCTACCTACTAAGTAATAAACTGCTATCTTTTTACAAAACAGGTTTGCGATCGTAGCTACAGAGTTTCCTAAAATTCTGTAAAAGTAATACCAATTTGAAAAAAAATGCGACAAATAGATCGTTTGTAGAGACGCGATGAATCGCGTCTTTACCCCAGGATGTGTTGTAATCATTAATTGAATTGGTATAACACAATTAAAGAGAAAAATAGTAGCTATGACAGAAGCCATTAGCAACAGATGAAAAACTTTCTAGATCGGCGTTAGAGAAAAATTATTGAAAGTTGGGCTATCTTTCAACTCGAAAATCTAAAATATGCTGGGCAGTTATTTGTGGTTGTTCCAAGTGTGGGAGATGACCACAATCTTGAATCCACTTAAGAGTACTGTGTGGAATTGCCCTTTTAAATCTCATGGCATCCTTAATACCCAAAATTTTATCAGAATCGCCCCACAAAATTAGTGTTTGTTGCACAATTTTTGATATGGCTGTGAATCTAAAAGCACTGTAACCACCACTTTTAGTGAAAGAAATCAAAGCTTGATGCCAACTCGGCATTTGTAAATGTAATGCTCCACAATATAACGCATCGATAGAGGCAAGAGTTTGATTTTTGTATCCAATGCGAGAAACGCGATCGCGCACCTTCATATTACTCAAAAACTGAGTTGCTAAATAATCTAATGGGGGAAACATGAATTTGCTCAATGGCGAACCACCCGCTAACCCCGCACTGTCAATTAACACCAACTTTTTTACCGCTTCTGGGTAAGCCAATGTAAAATCAATCGCTGTGGCACCGCCCATCGAAGCGCCTACTAAAATTACAGGTTGGTTAATTAGGCTTTTCCAGAAAGAATAAAGATGGGTTTTAATTGCAATTGGGCTATAGGCAATTCCTGAAAGTCTATCTGTAAATCCAAAACCCAACAAATCCACTGCCCAAGTTTCATTATCTTCAGAAAGCAGTGGCAAAAGCCGCCGAAATTCTAATACAGAACTGTCAAAGCCGTGAATTAATAAAATTGGAGTTCCACCACACCCTTGCTTGACAAATGTTGTGGTAACTGCTTGATTAGTTAAAGGAGTAGCGATCGCAGTTGTTTGAATACTCCTAGCTAGTGCGATCGAAGTAGGTTCTGTAAGTTGCCCAACTGCCGTAGGAAGAAAATTCGGAAACATAAATTTCAGTTTATCGTACTAGTACAACACGGTGGAAATAAACCACCCATTCCAAATCAATGAAATGCTTATGCTGTATTCATTTTTAATTTTTAATTTTTAATTCTGCCTTGCGGTACTAGTTTGCTTCCACCCATAACTAATTTTGTTAAACAATAAAGTTACACAACCTAAGATGCTGAAGTATTATTTGTAATATATATATAAAACATAAGGCAGGGACTATCAAAATATTCTAACTCCCAACAGACATGATTAATCGCGTCTCTACTCCCCCAAAAAATATGGCATCAAAGAAAGTTTCCCAAAATGTCAAAATTGGGACTAAAGCCACGTACAATTAAAATCGCTTATCCCTTAATCCAGGAGCTAATGCCATGCCAATGGCGGTTGGCGTAATTGAAACTTTAGGTTTTCCGAGTGTCTTAGCAGCAGCAGATGCAATGGTCAAAGCTGCCGCAGTTACAATTGTGTATTATGGTCAAGCGGAGAGCGCTCGCTTGTTAGTCGCCGTCCGGGGACAGGTTTCTGAAGTAAATAGAGCTGTTGAAGCCGGAATCGTAGCGGGTGAGGAAGTAAAAGCTGGTACAGTAATTACCTACTACATCGTTCCCAATCCCCCAGAAAATGTCGAAACCATATTACCAATCCATTTCACCGAAGAATCAGAACCTTTCCGCATCTTCTAAGCAATTTTGCTATTAAAATCTGTAGCGAAGCTTCGTACAATTAACTTGTAGCCCCCAGTTTGTTCATACAGGAGATTAATAATGTCATTACAGGCAGTTGGAGCACTTGAAACTAAAGGTTTTCCTGCGGTGCTAGCAGCAGCAGATGCTATGGTAAAAGCTGGTCGAGTTACCCTTGTTGGTTATATCAGAGTAGGTAGCGCTCGTTTTACAGTTAATATTCGTGGTGATGTTTCTGAAGTAAAAGCCGCTATGGCTGCCGGTGTTGAAGCCGCAGAAAATGTTTACGGCGGTACACTTGAATCTTGGGTGATTATTCCTCGTCCCCATGAAAACGTTGAAGCTGTTCTACCAATTGCTTATACAGAACAAGTCCAAGGTTATCGAGAATCTGTAGAAAATCCCATTGTTAGATCGAACAATCGATAGATTTAACTTCCTGCGGGGGAATTCAAAACAAAAACTTCCCATAAATGAATTTAAAGAGAAGTTTTTTGTCAGGCTTCTGACTATCAAAACTTTAGAGGATTACATTCCTTCTGTTTTTAGATTTTGCATAAGTTGAATTTTGAAGCAGAAAGAAAGCAACAGTCAAAGTCAATAGTCAAAACCAATATTGACTGTTGACTGTTCATTTTTAGAAATATAAAAGCTTTAAGAATAACTTACCAATATGAAAGGTGTAGTTGTGACTGAAGCTAGTTTAAAAAAGATAAATTTACTTATAAATACCTGATATCATTTTATACAACTAATTACCAAAAATCCTTGGAAGCGCTAATTACCGTATATACACTTAATTAAATCAAAAAATTTTACAAAACATAACTTAATACGATTCAGTGAAAGCCCGATCCTCTTTCAAAAGTAGGGAATTCAGCCAATTTTTTCAGAGGGATTAGGGAATCTTCCAAGGCAAAATCTCATCAACACTAAGAGGATGTTTAAAAAGTATTTTTGGTAACATTTAAGTCTCAGAAACCTAACCCCCCTAGCCCCCCTTCCCTACAAGGGAATGGGGGTTTCAAAGCCTCTCTCTGCTTGCCTAACGGCAGGCTGACGCCAACGGGGAGAAGAATGGAAGTGGGGTTTGTAGTATACTTTGCGACTTTTCAAACAACCTCTAAGTATATTGAGATTAAACTAAATATTATATGACGTAAGGGTTTGTACAGAGTCGAAACTTATACTAGTGGAATAACGTCCAACTTTGAGTTAAATTAGATTCGTTCCTCGGATCTGTTACAAAATGTCAGATTTACCCGATCCATTTTGTGAAAGGTGTATCCTCCACACTTTAAGCAGATTTCTGTTCTCAACTAAAAAAACATAACTTTACAAAAAATTTAAATTGGCAGAATGCCCCAAATGCTTGATACATAGTAGGTTTGGACTTTTTAAACTAAAAGTAAAACATCAATGTAGAAATTTCTGCATAATTTTAGTGAATCTAGACGTAATAAAAGTAGAATCACTGAGCTATTTTCATGAAACTCATGAAATCTGGGGCAGCTGCCAGTTAAACAATTAGGTGGGACGAATGGGGGTTGTAATGCAAACTTCAAAATTGAGTTTCGAGGAATGCAATCTCATTATGACAATAGATGTAGAAAAACTGGCTCTAGATTGGCAAAAGCGCTTGGCTGTGGAATGTCCAGACCAAAATGAAGCCGCAAGGCAAAGCATTATTCTCTGGCTGCTGGGATCTGACTCAAAACGGTTCGATCTGTATAATCCTAAAGAACTAGATATCGCCAAGCAAGCGATGGAATATCGCTGGAGGATTTTACGTCAACGCTACTTGGGGTTGGGGCGAGAACGTGCTTATCGCAACTTGATAACCCGATTGGGGAGTTTAGTAACATTACGGAATAAAATTCAGACTTGGGTTTCCCTCAGCCGCGATCGCCAGCGTAGTGTAATGGATGTATTACAAGAAGTACTCCAAGAGTTACTGCAAAACGATAGCCAGATGCAACAGCAAATGGCTGATATTGCCAAATATACAACCGATAGACGATTGGGAGATGCTCTGCTATTTGCTAGTTTAGAAGAATATTGTTTGCGGCCAGTAAGGAATCAACCCCTATTAGCTTATCGATTTGTAAATTATTTGCGTCGCACTCAGCGCGGTGGTTTAACCCAAGTGCCAGGGCGTGATTTGGTTCGCCTAGTCTCAGAAGAAGTTCTTACAGACGACAGTGACAATCGAGTTAACTTAGTCGATAGTCAGGCGATCGCAGAATATATTGAAGCACAACAACTAGAGGAACAACAGGGGCTGCGCCAGTCAGTACAAAAAGAATTTGAAAATTATTTACAAGAAAATCTTGGCACAGAAGCAGTGGAATGGCTACGGTTGTATCTACAAGGTAAGTCCCAAGAAGAGATCGCCAAAAAACTGAATAAGCAGACTAAAGAAGTCTACCGTTTGCGAGAAAAAATTAGTTACCATGCTGTACGTGTTTTTGCTCTCAAAGGCAATCCAGAACTCGTAGACAACTGGCTCTCAATTTCCTTGCAAGAACATAACTTGGGATTAACCCAAAACCAATGGCAGCAACTTGATGAAAAATTGACTCCTCTAGGGCGGCAAATCTTAGATTTGCGCAGAGCAGGTAATTCAATAGAAGCCATAGCCGAACAGTTAAAACTCAAAACCCATCAAGTGCTTGGCGAATGGACGAAAGTCTATCTTGCAGCCCAAGCTTTAAGAACCCAAGAGTAGCCTGTAGTGGAAAATGGAGCATAGGGAAGTGGGGAGTGGGAAGCAGGGAAACAGGGGAGAATAATTAATACCCAATGCCCAACGCGCAATGCCCAATGCCCAATGCCCAATCTTCAGTATTATCCCCAGTCCCTAATCTAAAATTCATACTTTACTTACATTTACTTAAGTATATATAATTGGAATTTTAACAATTTAACAAAGTATCTTTATTAACTACCTATTGAATTAGAGGCAAAATATAAGTAAACACCAACGAATCAAATCTATGTTGTCTTCAAAGGGCGAACTAAATGATACCGTAGCAAATGGACAGCAAATGCCAACTGCCGCTCAAACTAGGTGGGAGCAAGAAGGCGATCGCGAACAAATGTTCCACCTAATCGATCATCTTTTGTCCTTTGAAGCTTGCCTCTACCACCAGATTTTACCCTTTAGATTAGAAGACAAAAACCTCTTGCTAGGTATGGTTTATCCAGAAGAGAGCGAAGCCCTAGATTATGTTGGTCGCATTTTGTCTTATATCAATTGCACAATGGTGATTGAGGCGATCGCAGCCGATGCTCACCGCAGAATACTATCAGCCTACCTCAATCATAAGAATATATCCCAGCTAGATGCCCAACAACTGCATCAGCCAACAGTGGACTTTCCCCCAACAAATAGCCCAGCTACGATTACTGACATACCCAGTCCTTCTCTAGATGCCGACTCAGAATCAAATCAACAACCAGTATTGACGGTGTTTCAGACACAAAAGCGCCAAAATTCTGGACAGCGGGTAGACTTGCCTCCTATCCCAGAGCTAGACCAATCATCTCAAACTACGACGTTCTTCACCCCTATTTCTAGAACTCAATCGGGAGAGGATTCTGAACCCACATCATCAAACAATTTACCTATTTTTCCCACACAAGCTTCCCAACTACTGAATCCGATTGAGTTGCTAACAACACTGCCACCAAAAAAATTACTAGAAGAATTACTAGGGCGAATTTTTGCTGGGGGAATTGGTCGGCTGTACTTAGAAAGACAAGCTTACGAAGGCAGAATATTGTGGAGTGACAATGGAGTTTTGCAGTCTGTATTAGACAAACTGCCGCTCTCAGTTTTTCAAGGAGTATTGAATGAATTAAAGCGGTTTGCTTCCCTACCTGTAACCACGCTTGCAGAACCAAAACAGGTAGAAAAGGAATACGTGTATCAAAAAAACCGCTTATTATTACGCTTGCGAGTCATGCCGGGAATCTACGGCGAAGAGGCAACACTCCAAGTATTGCGGGGAGCAGCATTAAAATTCTATCAACAACAACAATTGACGCGTATAGGCCGCGATGCTTTAGGAATTTCTCAACAACTAAGCATTAAGTTACATGAACTACAAGAACAACTTTTACTGAATCCTAGCCTTGATTCTCAGCAATTAGAGGCTTTAGTTGCCCTGAATCAATTAGTGAAAAATTTAGACCAACAGATCAAAATACTGGCACTAGATAGCAATCTACCAACAAAGAGTAAATCATCAGTCAGTAGGTGAAAACGCTGATTTCGTTCGCATACATAATTGTTATGTTGTAATGGAATCCTAGACTGATAAAGCTTAGAGATTCATCTCTAAATAAATACAAATTTTGCGATCGTATTCTGAGTAAGATTACGGTTTAGACAAACTTAATAGTAGCAAAGTTAGTTACCCGCTCTTGAATCCTATTGTTGCAAATATTTCATGCTAACTGAGGTTTTTAGTGAACTTTTCCCCTTAATGAGTACAGCCAATCCACAGACATTGGAATGGCTACTTAACGTTGCAATTGAACATGAATATCCATCTGGGCGAGCCGTTGTGATGGAAGATGCCTGGGGTAACGCCGTTTACTTCGTGGTTTCTGGTTGGGTCAAAGTCCGGCGTACCGTCGGGGACGATTCAGTAGCTCTGGCAATTTTTGGTCGTGGCGATTTTTTTGGAGAAATGGCAATTTTGGATGAATCTCCACGCTCAACCGATGTCATTGCCCTTTCATCAGTGAAATTGCTTAGTATCTCCAGAGAGCGGTTTATTCAAATATTGTTTAAAGACCCGCAGTTACATCACCGGATGTTGCAACTCATGGTGCGGCGATTGCGACAAATTAACCTGCGCCTACAAATGCGGTCTTCACCACCAGCAGTCAAACTCGCCCATACCCTAGTGAGTTTAGGCGAAAGTTATGGTCAGGAATCAGACTTAGGAAAAGAAATTTTTAACATTCCCTTTAAAGATTTAGCAGAGGTGACAGAAATCGGCGTTGAAGAAACCACCAAAATCATGGAAAAGC
Source organism: Nostoc sp. DedSLP04 (assembly GCF_034530775.1). Classification (NCBI taxonomy): domain Bacteria; kingdom Bacillati; phylum Cyanobacteriota; class Cyanophyceae; order Nostocales; family Nostocaceae; genus Nostoc; species Nostoc sp. DedSLP04. Next base: position 29,822 of record NZ_JAVRCL010000052.1, read on the forward strand.
TGCATGAAAAAGGGTGGATCAAAATTGATAGCGCCAACAACATCACTTATCTTGTGAACTTCAAACAGTTGATGAACTTGGCTGGCAAAGTGTAATTGTTTTATTTATTCAGCGATACAAATTTTGGTATTAAGTAAGTCAACCGATAAGATGCTTCGGTTGACTTACTTATTAGAGGTGTAGGTACTTCACGAAATTAGTCCAATGGATAACACCATTCCACCCCTGACAAAAAACGTCACACAGGCACAATTAGTAGCAGCAGAACCTAGTACTGACCCTGAACTGTTGCGGGAACTGGCATTATCTACTAACCAAAAAACCCGTCAGTCCGTTGCAGGTAATCCTAATACTCCTGCTGATATCCTGTTGCGTTTGGGAGCAGAATTTCCGTCCCAATTGCTAGATAACCCCGTGTTTCCATTACTACTTTTGGAAAATCTCAATTTAGTTGCAGAAATTCCCTTACCTACCTTACGAAGCATTCTTAGGCTAGAAAATGTTCCTGTGTCTATTCTAGAAAAATTAGCAGATAAGTCAGATTACAAAGTACAACTACTAGCGCTAGTTAACAACGTCCAAACTCAAAAAGTAGTTTTCAATCGGTTAAATCAAATCAACGATTCTTATATTGTCGAATCTGCTCGTTTACACATCAATTTAGCTGGTGAATTAACAGAGGGATACGAGCAAAAAGTTAAAGAGGTAATTCAAGGAGCCATCTCTTGCGATCGCAATGTTTTTGCTTACGATCTTGTTGTCCCTGCTCAAATTTGCTTTATCCCAGAATTTATTGTTGAATGTTGGGTAAGGGAGCCAATCTATGAGCATTATTTGTGTAGGAGGATTGCTTATTCTCCTGCTACCTCTGCCAGTATTCTCAAACATTTAGCCAATCATACTGATGGTTATACACGGAATGGAGTTGCCCAAAATCCCAATACTTCCGCAGAAGCTTTACGAAAATTGGCAAGCAAACAGGAAGCAGGAGAACCTCGAATCTTTCTTGCTCGCAATCTAAATACACCTAGTGATGTTTTGGAGAGTTTGAGCAAAGATCGAGATAAAAAAGTTCGTATTAGCGTCGCTGAAAATCCCAACACACCCCTAACTGTACTTCAATATCTAGGAAACGATACAGAGAGAAATGTTGCTGAGGCTGCTACTAGAGCAATAGGAGAACAACAAGGGGAATATACTGCTGAAACAGTCAGAAAAAACCCGAAAACTCCCCCCCATGTGTTGGAAAAGTTAGCAGAAAAAGACCCCCAGACTGTCTGCCAACACCCAAATACACCGTCCGAACTGCTTTTAGAATTCTCCAAAAGCGTTAACTCACAAGTTCGTGAATGGGTGGCTAAAAACCCCAACGCACCAGTGAATATTTTAGAACAGTTGGCTGATGATGACTCTTCTACAGTTCGGCAGGAGGTTGCCCAAAATCCGAATACACCATTAAGTCTTCTGTTTAAGCTATTTGCTAGAGACGCATCGTTAAGCGATACAATAGCTTATCAAATGTCAAGAGAACAATATCACTCCCCCCAGGTGAAGAGTATCTTAAATATCCTAAATGAAGAAAGTACCAGCCACCTAGAAACCATTTTGCAGAGATTAGTAAGCGAGGGAGGAGAGGCGACTCGTCTGTTTTTAGCTCGTCGCGTTGATTTACCTGCTCATATATTGGCACAACTTACTGAAGCAACAGAGGTTAAGGTGCGTCAGGCTGTAGCTCAAAACGCGAATACACCAACCAGCGCCTTGGAAAAATTAGCCAGAGACGAAGATAGTACAGTTCGGATGCATACCGCTTCAAAAATTAACCTGTCGCCTGAGACTTTAGAAGAACTAGCGGTTGAGAAATCATCTAGTGCAGTGCATGAAAAGGCAATGGTGAATCCCAGTTTACCAAAAGAAGCAGTGGAACGTACTCTTTGCGGGGAATATGCAACAGATTACTTGAAACTGAATCCTGATTTTCTATCTCGTCATCCTGATAGCAAGGCTAGGGTAATCAATTACTATGCCAAGTCCGAGTCTTTTTGGGTTCGTTTTATTGCCCTACTTCAACCCCAGATTTCTCAGGAATTACTACAGGAAAAAAGCCTTTCTATTTACTGGTTGGAACGATTAGCTGTGGCTCAAAATCCACAAGCTGCTCAAAAAATCCTCAATCAGCTGGCAAAAGACGGCAATCAGTTGGTTCGAGCAGCAGCAAAAGCTACATTGCAGGATCTCTCTTAATCCTATATTCGCAGCAGAAGATTTAGGGACTTCCAAATAAAAAAACATCCCAAAACTGAGGCAAAAATTCTCTCTATTTCTTTTCTCTCTGTGTTCTCTGCGTCTCTGTGGTAGCCTACAGCAAGCCATTCTGCATCTACGTTTATTTAAATAATTTATTTCTTGGAAGTCCCTTATTTTTCAAACCGACAATAACCGCACCGCTTCCCCAAAAGGAAACTCTGCCAAAGTCAAACCACCAGGAGTTACCACCCACAACACAGGTAATTCCGGTACTTTAACAGGAAAAGTACCATAACCATCTGTTAAATAAATACAAACGCCTTGAGTTTGCCCATCCCAACTTTCTGCGACTTTCTCAAAAAACGGTACAAATGATGTGCCACCACCACCTTGAGGTTTTGGCAGGGTAAAATCGAGATTGAGTTTGTAGGGCCCGTAAGCTTCGGCATCAACGTAATAAAGCTCACACTTTAAATGAGGATAAGCACTCATAATTCCCTGCACCTCGCCTAAAAACATCCACAATTGCTCATTATCAATAGAACCACTAGTATCTACAGCTACATATACCTCGACATTTTCTGCTTGTAGAGTTTCCAAATACAGTTTCCGCCCAATAAAGCGGCGGTCAAATCCTGCAAAGTCAGTAGGTGTCTGTACTAAATAACGCCAAAGGTAACTACGCCAATTAATTTGAGCAGTAGTTAATGCTCCCAATTCCCGTTCTATCCCTGCTGGTAGTAAGCCTTGATTAACTGTACGAGCAATAACAGCAGCTTGTTGCAAAGCATTGCGCCAGTGTGTCTCTAATGCTGCTTTTCTCGCTTCTGACAGACTATCGCTGTTTGTGGAAGAAGTTTCAGCAGCCGGACGGGCAAAGTTGTTAGGGTGTGCTGTCTTTCCTGTTTCCTGAGTCTCTCCTGCCTGATTTTTGGTGTCCTTGTTAGTCACATCTGAAAAGGATGAGGCATTAAAAGGGGCTTCATTGAGTAGATCGGGATGCAGTAGTTTTACGGACTCATTAGTATTCTTTAATAGTAATTCATAAATTTCTTCTACACTCAAATGCTCTAGTTTAGGTTCTCGCAATCTTCCCGGAGGCAGTTCAAATACACTCTGTTGGCTAATAATGCCATTGACTACAATATCTGCGGCAATATTCCACAATTCGGCTTCGCGCACACCCCGGCGCAGCACATGAAGCAGTGCAGCGTGTAACACTTCATGCAGTAGCAGCCCGTCCTGTTGAGGTGTGGGTAAAGAAAGCAAATACTCTGGATTAAAAAAGATATCTTTACCGTCAGTGGCAGCTATTGGTATTTGTGGTGAAGGAACAAAACGAGCAAACAAAGCCAAAGTAGCGAAAAATGGCGACTTCATCCGCAAACGCAGCACTGAAGCACTGATAATCCGGGAGCTATTTTCATTATTCATAAACCCATTAGCTGTTGAAAATCTTTTAGAAACTGCTGTAATTTTGGGTCTTTCTGGACTAATTGCGCCAAAACACCCAGATGTCCTTTACTCCGCATAACTCGAAATAAATCCACAGCAAACAACTGCACCCATTCGGCTGTTGCGACTTGACTTAGCCAAATAAAAGCGTTGTAAGCTTGATTTGCGTCAGCAGCACGCACTGTTAAACCAATTGCTGTGGCATACTTGGTACTTGGTTCTTGAGGCCAAGGAATGCGATCGCCTTTACCTGCCAAAATAGGTGTCAGATTCGGTAGTGTCTTGTAAAGCTGAATAAAAGCCTGAAACTCAGTCGCACTAGCAACCCCCACCGCCGGAGTGATATCTAATTCTGCGTGGTGTAGGACGCTTGCCATTTCCCAAGAACGAGGTGAAGGCCAAGCGGGTTGCTGGGGATCGATTTTGTGCAACAATGTAGGACGGAAGGAAAGAAAGGCTATTATTTGCTCGTGTACGCCTGTTTCTAAGGCATAAGCTTTGAAGCTATCAAAATCAGCTTGTGCCTCTAGATGTAAAAACCTGTTTGCTAAAGGCGTAGGCATATCAAATACAGCTGCACGGTCTTCTTTGCGGTTGCCAGCGGCCCAGACAAACTAACCTGATGGTACAACGTAAGAGCCGACTTTTCGATCTAAAATCAACTGTTGAGCGACTCCCTGCATTGCTGGCGGTGCCATATTTAGTTCATCTAAAAACAAGATGCCTTTACCGTCACGAGGGAGAAATTCTGGTGGATACCACTTGGAGATACCATCTTCGGCAACAGGTAAACCGCGCAAATCGGTGGGCGCAAGTTGACTGAGGCGGACATCCACAAACTCGATATCATACTCTTGAGCTATCTGTCCGACAATGCTGGATTTGCCAATGCCAGGAGGCCCCCAAATCATCGTACTAATTTGCAAGTTTTTACGGATCAGGTTGTCTAAATATGCTTTTAGATCGGAAGGTGTCACGTCGCTTCGCTCCGAATTCAAAATTCAAAATTCAAAATTTAAAATTAACGATCCCCATGAATAAATTTAGTTGCTCTATATCCTTTTCGTTTTCGGTCATGGATTTTTGATTTTCGATAAATGCTTAGTAGATGGAACTTCGATTTCTGGTGAAAAGTCAAGGATACGGGTATTATATTTGGCATTTACAGGTTTTAGCTGAAAACTAGATTTTCAAAATGGGGTTTTACAATTAGAGAATCTGCGCCATTCCCCTTACTTCTAACTTGGCCTCACTAGTGCGGATTTTTGGTGCGTTGGCGTAGCCCGTCGTAGACTTCGCACACAGCTAAATATGGTTGAAATAGCCAAATTTTGTATAGTATTTATGTACTAAAGACAGCCTTATAACTTTAGTTATGAAAAAGAAATAAAGTGTAATCTTTATTTGAGAGCAAAGCCCATTAACAATTACCTCAGCAAACAAGATGACTGAAGCAACAGCAATTCGTCCCAATACCTACGTCGAGGAAACTGGGCCAACGATTCATTACCTGGTGGCTATGCCTCAACCAGAAACCCATCTGTTTGAGGTGACTTTACACCTTGTCGATTATCCCTTACCGATTCTTGATTTAAAATTGCCCGTTTGGACACCAGGTTCCTATTTAGTCCGAGAATACGCCAAGAATTTACAGGATTTTGAGGCTTTTGCAGAAAATAAGCCTTTAACTTGGCGTAAGCTTGGTAAAAATCATTGGCAGATAGACAAAATAAATGTTTCAGAATTAACTGTACGTTACCGCATTTTTGCGAATGAGCTATCGGTACGAACCAATCACTTAGATACCACTCACGGTTATTTTAACGGTGCGGCACTATTTTTTAGAATACCTGGCTGGGATAAGCAACCTATTCGCGTCACCATCGTACCACCACAGCCAAAATGGCAGGTAACTACTGCCTTACCACCCGTTGCCGAGGAAACAAATACTTTCTTGGCTAGCGATTTTGATACTCTGGTGGATACTCCCTTTGAAATTGGTTCCCACCAATTGTATAAATTTGAGGTATTAGGAAAAACCCACGAATTGGCAATCTGGGGACAAGGTAATTACCAAGTTCAGCAAATGATTGCTGATATCCAAAAAATTATTCAAGTAGAAGCGCAGATGTTCGGCGGTTTACCATATCAACGATATGTGTTTCTGCTACATTTATTTAGCCAAGCTTTTGGCGGTTTGGAGCATAAAAACTCTTGTTCCTTAATTTACCAGCGTTTTGGATTTCGCGCTCAGGAAAAATACGATCGCTTTCTGCAATTAGTTGCACACGAATTTTTTCACTTGTGGAATGTCAAGCGAATTCGCCCAAAAGCATTAGAGGTTTTTGATTACGACCAAGAAAATTACACACCATCATTATGGTTTTGTGAAGGTACTACTAGTTACTATGACTTGTTAATTCCTTTGCGGGCGGGAATTTTTGATGTTCAGTCGTATTTAAATAACTTAGGTAAGGAAATTACCAGATATGAAATGACACCAGGGCGGAAGGTGCAACCCGTTTCCGAGTCGAGTTTTGATGCCTGGATAAAACTTTATCGCCCGGATGCCAATAGCGGTAATTCCCAAATTTCCTACTATTTAAAAGGAGAAATGGTATCGTTATTGCTGGATTTGCTGATTCGCTCTACTCACAACAATCAGCGCTCCCTTGATGACGTGATGCTGAAAATGTGGCAGCAATTTGGGCAAGATGAAATCGGCTATACCCCAGAACAGTTGCAAGAAGTTATCGAATCTGTTGCTGGAATCGATTTGACTGATTTCTTTAAACGCTACATTGATAGTACTGATGATTTGCCTTTCAATCAGTATTTAGAACCCTTTGGCTTGCAGTTGGTAGCGGAACAGCAAGAAGAACCTTACCTGGGCGTGAGAATAAATACAGAAAATGGGCGGGAGATGATTAAGTTTGTGGAAACTGGTTCACCTGCACAAGTAGGGGGAATAGATACAGGTGATGAGTTGTTAGCAATTGATGGGATTAAAATAACAGCAGGTAGCTTAAGCGATCGCCTGAAAGATTATCAACCAAACGATACCATTCAAGTCGCAGTTTTCCACCAAGACGAACTGCGTACCTATTCCATCACCCTGGCGTTACCACATCCGACTCGATATCAAGTAAAACCTGTTGAGTATCCTAACTCCACCCAGCAACAAAACTTTGCTGGATGGCTTGGGGCTGCGATCGCAACTGTTTAATTAAGGGGCATGGGGCATGGGGCATGGGGCATTGGCAGAAGAGGCAGAGGGGAAAAACTTACTGAACTTCTCCTCTGCTCCCCTGCTCCCCTGCTCCCCTGCTCCCCTGCTCCCCTGCTCCCCTGCTCCCCTGCCCCCTGCTCCCCTGCTCCCTGCTTCTTCCCCACTTCTAAGCCGTTCTCACCGCCCCAGAGTAAATCAAACCCCGTTGCAAATCTAGCGTTATAATCGCTCCATCCCGAATCGCCTGTGTTGCCTGCTTCACGCCGACAATGACTGGTACACCGAGACGCAAGCCAATCACTGCTGCGTGACTTGTAAGACTTTCATCTTCAGTAATAATCCCGGCAGCTTTCCGAATTGCCTCAACAAAATCGGCACTAGTGCGGGGTGCAACCAAAATATCTCCGGGATTAAAGTTACTCACATCCATACCAGTACTAGCTACCCGTGCGCGACCACTTACTGAACCTTGTCCTAGTCCAATTCCGTGACCTAGTACTGCCGTTACCACCTCTACCTTAATTAAATCTGTAGAGCCAGAAATCCCCTGGAGTGTACCAGCGGTCATCACTACTAAATCTCCTTGGGACAGTAACTGAAGTTCTTGAGCCACGTTAATCGCAGCTTGAAATGTCTGACCAGTAGAAGGTAATCCTAGCACCAACAGCGGTTTGACTCCCCACACCATCTGTAGCTGCCGCGCCACATTTACATGGGGTGTCACTGCCAAAATTGGTGTGTGAGGACGAAACTTAGAGACATTGCGAGCTGTTGCCCCAGTTTGCGTTAGGGTCATAATTGCTGCTGCACCTAGTTGCTCGGCAATTTGACCAACAGCTTGACTAATCGCATTGGGAATGGAGCGGCGGGAATCTCTCAAAGAACGTAAGTTTAAGTGTTGGGCTTCTTCCTGCTCCATACGTTCGGCAATTCGTGCCATCGTCGCCACTGCTTCTACAGGGAAGCTACCCACAGCGGTTTCATTGGAGAGCATCACCGCGTCTGTGCCGTCTAAAATCGCGTTTGCCACATCCGAAACTTCAGCGCGAGTGGGACGGGGATTGCTCACCATGCTATCTAACATCTGAGTAGCAGTGATGATGGGAATCCCCAAGCGATTTGCTGTCGCAATTAGCCGCTTTTGGAGTACCGGAACATCTTCTGCTGGCAATTCCACCCCTAAGTCGCCTCTGGCAACCATCACGCCATCACACAAAGCCAGAACCGCTTCCATTTGTTCGATGGCTTCATGCTTTTCAATTTTGGCAACCACCGGCACTTGCTTGCCTGTACTAGAAATTAGTTCTTTAATTTCGATCATGTCCTGGGGATTGCGGACAAAGGAAAGTGCCACCCAATCGACACCCTGATCTAGACCAAACATTAGATCCTCTCGGTCTTTGTCGGTCATTGCCTTAATTGACAGGTAAACGCCGGGAAAGTTTACGCCTTTGTTGTTAGAAAGTTTACCAGGCACGGTGACGCGACAATGCAAATCACCTTTGTCCCGATTTATTTCCTCCACCAGCATTTCTACTCGTCCATCGTCAAGGAGAATTTTTGCCCCAACTGGGACTTCTTCAGCTAAATAATCGTAGGTGACGCAACTAATTTCCTGCGTGCCTACAACTGGACGATTTGTCAAGGTGAAGCGATCGCCTTTTGCTAAAACTATAGAGCCGTTATCAAACTTCCCCAAGCGAATTTTTGGGCCCTGCAAGTCTTGGAGAATAGCCACTGGCTGATTTAATTCAAAAGCGGTTTGCCGAATTAAGCGAATACTACGCTGATGGTCGGCATGAGTTCCGTGGGAGAAGTTTAGCCGCAGCGTCGTGGCTCCCGCTTCAATAATCGCCTTGAGTATTTCAGGACTGCTAGTGGCGGGCCCAATAGTAGCGACAATTTTTGTCCGACGCAGAGAATCTCGTAATTGCATAAGGGCTGAAGTTAGGGAGCTATCTGGGAAGTCATCGTAACTTAAGTGGCATCTCCTTTTCAGTCACTGCTATATCAATTAGATATAAGCAGTTAGATGAGGGTTTATGGGAGAGTGGGGGCTGTGGGATAGACTAGATATAGTACATCAATCTTGTATCTATCCTCCCAACGAAGGAGTTTATTGCATCAACTTCTTGCCGATTGTCATACCCCACTTATCAGTAAAGACTAGGCTTCGTCTGGAATCATAGCGTTATTCATCTGCTGATATGCAAAGCTGTCGATAAATCTTGCTATACAAAAGTTTACAAAACTTTATTCGTCCCTAATATTTATCGTATATTCGTAATGTTTGATTAAGAAGGAGACAATGTTGGAGACGATCGCATCGGAGGCAAAAAAGCCACTGACAATCCCGCCAAAGGAATTTTTAGCGCCTCCTGGTGATTTTAATCCCACGCTACTGTTGTTTTTGGTAGCTGTAGCAATGCTGGTGTTATCTAACTTTGGTTACTGGCTTTGGGAATGGCCGCACTGGCTATGCTTTATCGTAAACACTATTGCCTTGCATTGTGCTGGAACCGTAATTCATGATGCCTGTCACCAATCTGCCCATCGCAACCGGGTGATAAATGCGATGTTAGGGCATGGCAGCGCTCTGATGCTAGCTTTTGCTTTTCCTGTGTTTACGCGAGTGCATTTACAGCATCATGGTCATGTCAACCATCCCAAAGACGACCCAGATCATTATGTCTCTACAGGCGGGCCGTTGTGGTTGATTGCAGTGCGCTTTTTGTACCACGAGGTGTTTTTCTTTCAACGGCGATTATGGCGGAAATATGAGCTATTAGAATGGTTCATTAGCCGCTCAATTGTCGGTGTGATTGTTTATATCTCAGTGCAATACCACTTTTTAGGTTACATTTTGAATTTTTGGTTTATACCAGCTTTTGTGGTGGGAATAGCACTAGGATTATTTTTTGATTATTTGCCCCATCGTCCTTTTGCGGAGCGCGATCGCTGGAAAAATGCTCGCGTCTATCCTAACCTGATTCTGAATATCTTGATTATGGGACAGAATTACCACTTAATTCATCATTTGTGGCCTTCTATTCCTTGGTATAATTATCAACCTGCATACTATGTAATGAAGCCACTTTTAGATGAAAAAGGATGTTATCAAACTTCAGGATTGTTGCAGAAAAAGGACTTTTTTGAGTTTGTTTATGACATCTTTTTAGGAATTAGATTTCATCATCAAAAAGAATAGAGTTGTTGCATAAAGCGATCGCTATTGAAATTGATGTATAAGAACTTATCTTTGACAACATCCGCCCCGAAGGAATTTTCAGATTAGACTGGATCGATAACCTATACTGCCCTGCCCAAGATTTAGCTTGCTGGCAGATACTTTAAGATGTCGCATTGGGTTTAACTGCAATTGTCCAATACTGAAATGTTTTACCTCCAATGCGATCGCTATCCTCACGGTAGATTTGCCGCAAGCATTCATAAAACGCTTGGGCTTCATTCTCCAATCCAAATGTTATTAAACACTTTAAAATACGGGTGATGCGAAGATAATTGTGGTTAAAGATATACACCCATTCGCCTTTACGATTCGGATAGTCTTCTGACTGGCTGATAAGTATTTTTCCGTCATTACTCTCGTGGCGTTGCAACCCATAAAACTTAAGCATAACTGTGAAGGAACGCAGCAAATTTTGACGTAGGTGTAGGTTGCTTTGAAATGCTTGAATTACTTCCTCATCAACAATGGGTGCATTAGAATTGAATGCACTTCGCTCAGGCAAAGGGAACAACCACTGAATGTAATCATGGGTACACTCCAATTGTTCAAAATCCCAAGTCCACATCTCTTGAATTGTCCGACCTTCTGAATCGCGTTGCTCGCCTAAGTAGAACGGAACAAGCATTGCAGTGAGTTGTTTTTGATGATTCATTGCAAATTCCCTTTACAACTCAATATCTTGATTTTGAGCGCGATCGCCTTACCAATGACCTTAGAATAAAAATTGTATCTTTTCAGTCATAGACTCAGAAGAAAGGTTTAGCGTTTTTATAGCTTCTTCAATATCTACTCTGAAATCTAAGCGTTGAGCCATAAAATTTACATCGCTCTAATACCAATATAATCAGTGAGTTCACGCCTCAAGGGTCGTGGAACACATTCATCAAGCAGAATTCGCATAGGCAGTCAGCATTTCCTTTGCTAATTCGAGAGCGGCGTAGGCGTAGCCCGTCGTAGACATCGCTTGCTCACGGCTGACACTGGGAAAGCGATCTAAAAACTCATCTAGTGAGTCACCCGCTTCCAGATAATCGACTAAGGTTTTTATCGGCACACGAGTATCAACAAAAACAGGGGTTCCTCCCAATATATCAGAGTCGCTATGAACAACACGCGATGTAGATGTCATATAGTTAGTATGCGTGCGACAGATAACCTTCCGATCCTAGCTTTGATTATCTCGTAAATCTCAGCATATATTCCATATTCTTGAAGCCTTATTTAGCGCAGCTTAATAAATAATTAGTATTACAATTAAACATAGGGTATGACAATGTATTATCAAATAAATATGCCATCGAATCTGTTCGCAGTTGTCAAGATTCTTTAGTACTTCCTAGTATTATTTATTTTTGTCCCAAGAATTGATTGCTCTTTATCTTTTATGAGAAATTTAGAGCTATTAATTCTAATAACCTCATACATTTCTGCCACAAACACTGAACCTAAAGTAGCTACCATATCTGCAATAGAAATCTTAAATACTAATGGAACCTTAAAATTAAAAAATGATTTTGGCATAGTTTTAACATTTAAATACAACTTTTTTTGACTAACGTACCATACTCCAGTAAATTTATTACCTGTTAGAAGTTCTTTAGGTTTAGATAAAAGTAATGTTTGAATCCTGGTTTGCTCATAAGTCATATCATCTTTAAATTCAATAGTTATTTTTTCCGAACCAGTATTAAAACGCCATTTTCCCAAAAGTAAAATTTCTATTTCTAAATCGGAATGTTTACTAATATTCATATCTTACCTATCCACAGAATAATTATTTAATTTTTCTCTCAACTTAGGTGAACAGTTGCGTGTAGCAAAAATGCTTTGATTTCCTACTATCCATATCTTTGGATGGATTTTGTCTAAAAAATTTTTGAATATCATGAATGCAAACTCTTACATTATTAAGATACTCTCACTTGGCAAAGTGCATAAGCATAAACTTTCGTAACGAGCGTCTGTTCATCCTCACGCTACAACTGAACTTCTGCATCCGGGTAGGTGACTTGGAGTGCTTCTACTTGTAAGTATCGCCTAATCCTTCCACGCCTGATTCGTTATTAATGCGTATTTAGATGCATCGCTACACGAATTCGTTTTAGGGCGTTGCATAATTGCGGGATGATTTTACTAGTTTTGTGGGATGGGCCGAAAAGCCCGTCCCTTGTATTTCCGGGCGGGCAGGATGCCCACCCCACAAAATTTTGGATAAGGCTACCAATTACCTACAGGTTGAGCAGTTGGAGAAAACATTGAGGGATCGATTGAAATGCCCAATCCTTCAGCTACACGACGACCATAAGAAATATCTGCCCGGAAGAAGTGGCAAAGTTGGCGCATTTGGATATCTTCCCTTGCTTGAGAGAGACTGCCGACGATATTATGAGCAAGACGCTCTTGCTGCTCAGGAGTTAGTAACCGATACAAATTACCTGCTTGGGTGTAATCGTCGTTTCCTTCACGATGACTGTAACGATCGACTGTGACATCGCCCAAATGGTTAGGTGGCTCTGCATAAGCTGGATTTTCTTTAGGCGTACCCTCAGCACTATTCGGTTCATAGTTAGGAGCGCTACCGTGGTTGTTCCCCGATGCCATAAAGCCATCTCGCTGATAATGCATCACTGGACATTTGGGCTGGTTGACTGGTAGTTGCTGATAGTTACCACCCAAGCGATACCGTTGAGCATCTGGGTAAGAAAAAATTCGAGCTTGAAGCATTTTGTCTGGAGAGAAACTAACGCCAGGAACCACTGCACTAGGGCTAAAAGCGGCTTGCTCTACTTCGGCGAAATAATTCTCAGGGTTACGATTTAGCTCTAATATCCCGACTTCGATTAAAGGATAATCTGAGTGCTTCCAAACTTTGGTCAAGTCAAAAGGATTATCAGGATGTTTGGCCGCTTGCTCCTCGGTCATCACCTGAATACACATCCGCCATTTGGGATAATCTTTGTTAGCGATCGCTTCAAACAGATCGTGAGTTGCATGATCTGGATCTTCACCCTTAATCTTAGCCGATTCTTCCTCTGTCAAGGTTTGATGCCCTTGCAGAGTCTTAAAGTGAAATTTACACCAGACGCGATCGCCCTGAGCATTAATTAAGCTGAAGGTGTGGCTACCAAAACCATCCATGTGTCGATAGGTTTTGGGTATTCCCCGATCTGAAAATAGGATTGTCACTTGGTGAAGCGATTCTGGACTGAGTGACCAAAAATCCCATCTTGCATTATGGTCTTTGCAATTAGTTTGAGGATTGCGCTTTTGGGTATGGATAAAATCAGGAAACTTCAGGGGGTCACGGATGAAGAAAATCGGGGTATTGTTACCTGTGATATCCCAGTTGCCCTCTTCAGTATAAAACTTGATAGCAAAACCTCTAGGGTCGCGCTCGGCATCTGCTGAACCTTTTTCTCCCCCGACTGTAGAAAAGCGCAGGAGAACTTCAGTTTTCTTGCCAATTTCAGAAAAAAGTTTAGCTTTACTGTAGCGGGTGATGTCATTGGTGACAGTAAAAGTACCGAAAGCAGCCGCACCTTTAGCGTGGACAACTCTTTCAGGAATACGTTCTCTGTTGAAATGAGCCAGCTTTTCTAAGAGATGAAAATCCTGGATTAATACAGGCCCACGCGATCCAGCCGTGAGTGAGTTCTGATTATCAGCAACAGGAATACCGTCAGCAGTTGTCAAGTTTTGGGGTTCAGTCATGGTTCAAGAAGCTCTCCATGTAAGTTACTCAGATTGCCCACAGTACATTTTAGTCAGTAGATAGATACCTACTGATAGAACAATCTAATTCAACGTGAGTTCGATGAACCTCTCCCTCCCAGCCTCCCTCTCCGAAACGGAAAGGGAGGAGCAATGAAAAATTCAGCTTTTTGCTCCCCTCTCCGTGTCGGAGAGGGGTTGGGGGAGAGGTCAAATAAGACTTGTCGAACTCAAGTTAATTCATAGTCATAACGAGTTTATATGTAAAGCATACTCGATATGATTATGAATTACAAGAAATCTTTTTGTGTTTTGGTAAGATGTAGAGACGATATATCGCCTCTATACTGCCTTTCAGGTATTTAAATGTTTGAGAATCAACGAGCAAACATCTGTCGCCTCAATTTGATGTTCATTAACTAGGTGAGTTTGATGGGTGATAAATAGAGGCCCTTCAGCAACAGAAGTGGTGATATTACCGTGAGAGCCACGCACCAGCGAAGCATCCAGAGGGATCACATCCATTAAGTAGCGAAAGCCTAGTTGTTTCTTAAATAACTTGAGAGCAATTTTTCCTTGAGGAAATTTTATTTGCGGATCGAGGAAAAGTTCCACAGGATCGTAACCAGGCTTGCGGTGGATATCTACGGTTCTAGCAAAATCAGGCGCTTTGGCATCATCGAGCCAATAATAATAGGTAAACCAAGCGTCAGATTGTGCGATCGCTACCAACTCTCCCGATCTAGGATGATCGAGATGGTACGTTTGTTTACCCTCTTCATCCAATACCTGCGCTACGCCTTCAGTCGCTTCTAGGAGCGATCGCACTTTCGGGATATACGCCGGATCGTTCACATATACATGAGCAACTTGATGATCGGCAACGGCAAAGGCAATGCTAGCCCCAAAATCGAGCAGTTCTCGCCCTAATTCTTCCCGCACAGCAATTAAACCATTTTCCCGTAGTACGCGGTTGATATCCACAGCTTTAGAAACTGGGGTAATGCCATACTCAGAAAGAATAATTACCTGAGTATTGCGTGCTTGATAATATTCAATTAAATCACCACAAACAGCATCAATTTCTCGCAAATCTGCTTTAATCTCTGTTTGATTGTTACCAAATTTTTGCAGACAGTAATCTAAATGTGGTAAATAAACTAGTGATAATGTCGGGCTGTAACGTTCCTCAATCCATTTTGCCGAATTGGCAATCCATTGACTAGAACTAATGGTAGTTTTCGGCCCCCAAAAATCGAACAGAGGGAAGTTTCCTAAATCAGATTGAATTTGCGATCGCACATCACTAGGATGGGTATAAATATCAGGTAATTTTCTCCCATCTGCGGGATACATTGGGCGCGGCGTAATCGCATAATCTGCTGTCGAGTACATGTTGTACCACCAAAAGAGGTTGGCACAAGTGAAATTTGGATCGATTGATTTAGCTATTTCCCAAACTTTAGGAGCTTGTACTAGTTTATTCGATTGCCGCCAAAACTTCACTTCGCATTCATCGCGGAAGTACCAACCATTAGCGACAATTCCATGTTCATCAGGCAACTTTCCTGTTAAATAAGTAGCTTGAACTGAACAAGTTACAGCAGGTAGCACTTTTTTAATGGGAGCCACTTGTCCTTTATTAGCCCAAGAAGATAAAAACGGCGTATTTTCTCCTAGTAAACTGGGCGTTAATCCTACGACATTTAAAACAACTGTTTTCTGCATACATTCAATTCTCTCTTATACCAATTTGAAGAAATAACTAGAGATGCGCTATGGTATATCTCTACAGATTTCAACCAGAAAAACCAGTGAAAATCTTAATTTATTAATTACGAATTACGAATTAAAAATTACGAATTATTTTTAATACCCACTCATATTCACGCTGAATAGAAGTCAGCAAATCTATCTTCATTTCTGATGGCAATACATCCCAAGTGTAAGTCTCAATTTCTAGATGTGAGCAAGCATTATTTGTCTGAAGTAGCTGTAAAACAGTAGCAATATCATCTTGGGTAGATTGCAAAATTTGATAATCATGAATAAAAATTGGGACATGAAAGTGAGTGCGCCATTCTTCAGCTAGAGATTGCTCTAAATTTGGTAATGCAGTTATTAAATCAGGATAGTGGTGGAGTGTACCATCGCTACGACGTTCTATTACCTGGTGAAGATAGGTAGATTCTGCAAAAGGACGTAAGCGTTCAACTATCAAACTACGCTTTTCAACCTCAGCAGGGATTTTTACTTTAATTGCAGCGCTGATTTGAATTTTCCCAATTTTAATTCCTACCGATTGCAAACGTCCAAATACAGAGTTTGGCTGCTCATATTCAACGGAAAAATGGCAGGTGTCATAGCAAATTCGAACGTGTTCTAGCAATTTAGTCTCTGCTAAATCCTGCTCAATATTTAACTTGTCTGATAAATAACTACCACCTATTGGCAATAACCAATTTTGATAGAAGTCAATTACTTCCGAAGTATTTTCAATTAAACCATCAGGCTCAGGTTCTAAATCAATATGAAGGATCTTGCCTGTTTCTTCATGGATGCGAATCATTTCTATAACAACTGATGCTATATTCAAACAACTCTTTTTTATAACTGTCTCAAAAGTTGCTTGGTCTTTTATCCACCAAGGTTTATAGGATAATGGTAGTGTAGAAATTCCGCCATCAAGTCCTTGGGGTAATAGACTAGCTAAAATGTGTGCCAAATTTAATGTATAATTAACCCGTTCTTGTGTAGACCAATCTGGTGCATAAACTTGGTCTTTTACCACCTGTCGATGGAATCCACCATAAGGAAATCCATTTAAGGTGAAAACATATAAATCTTGTTGAGTTAGCCAAGTTTGGAATTGAGCCAAGTTATTATTTTCTAAAAGTTCTTTTGCTGCAACATCTGCTAACCTCAAGCCAATACCAAAAGGTTCTGTAGGCAATAAACGTGATTTGAGTTCGGGAATATACTTCTCTAAATTGGCGAAAACCTCTAGCCAACTTTCACCAGGATGAATATTGCTGCAATAAGTTAAGTGAAAATTATTGTTTTTTGTAATTTTCATTTTCTAGCTCTATCCTTTGTATATCTGTTTTCTTTGGCTTAAACTATTCCACAAAATACTTGCTACATATTCATGGGTAGGGGCGCACATCTATGCGCCCCTACAGCCGATTAATGGTATTACTGGGTGTATACATTCAAATTTAAGTAACAGCAAATACCTTTGCTAATTTCATAGAAAATGGTAGCAAAATTAGAACAAATAAACCGTAATACAAACCAGCAAAACCAGATGCAACGGTTGCATCTAAGACTATTAGAGATAAAACGCCTATTCTCACAGCATTTCTGATATTTTCAGCTATCGGTTCGCGCGCTGCTTTGATAAAGTTAGGCAAGATTCTGATAGCTAAGAAAATAGCGAATGGTAGGGCTGCGATCGCTCTATACTCTTCTAATAATCCTAAAGCTAAAACTGCTGTCAAAACTATTGCAATTAGAAGTAGCGCGAGTACTCCCGTAATCTTCTTTCCTCCGTGAACTTCACCCTGACTAATTGCCGTGATAGCAGCAATATAAAGAACAGGAATCAGCGCTAAATACCAACGTTCTCCGATTATTTCTGGTACAGCACTTACGCCTAATAATAAGTTACTGCCACGACACAAACCCATATTTAAAGGGCCGAAAAAAGGATGATGTTTGGCGAGTGAGTTATAAAGGAGGCATGAAAGAGTAATAAATGTTGCGATCGCAGCACTCAACAACGATACTTGAAAAGCAGCTATAATCCCAATCGCAAACAGTATACTTCCCAATAAAGTAGCATTTTGACGAGATACGCGACCACTAGGAATTGCTCTATTTGGTCGTTCTTTGGCATCTAATTCGGCATCGAAAACATCATTAAAAACTATACCGCCACCGTATAAGCCAGTTGTAGCTAATAACAACCAAGCTAATGGAATTAGTATGGAAAAACTTGCTTCTCCATTTATTAATTGAACAAAAATAATCCCATAACCAGAAGCAGCAAAACCAAGAAGAATATCCGCCCAAGCAGTAACAATATTAGCAGGACGCATCAATTCCAGATAACCCCGCCAGCTTTGAAAATTTAAGCTTGCAACATTCACTTATCTGCCTCCGTGCCTAGTAATTTTTCAAAATAAACTGCATATTAAGATGAAAATATCTCTTGCAATGCCCAATCCCCCTCACAATTTTCTATTCAATCAATACAAAATCTGAAACTGATTTGATTCCTGGTTCTTGTCCCCGTAGCACAGAATTACCACTGAACATTTGACGTTGATCGATAGATTGAGGATTGAGCCAATCTGAAGCTTTCATCTGCCCAGTTTGACTGTAAGCAGCTAGGGCATTTTCATAACAAACTGCTCGCACATGTTCTTCAGGAATGCCCCTATCTAACATCAACTGAGCCGTTTTTGGGACTGCTAAAGGATCGCTAATACCCCAATCAGCACTACTATCTACAATGATGCGATCGCATCCATATTTGCGGACAACTTCTACCATTCGGGCGTTACCCATCTTCGTCTGTGGGTAAATCGTGAAAGCCGCCCAAAAGCCCCGTCCTAATACTTCTTCAACGGTTTCTTCGTTGTTGTGATCGATAACTACTTGTGAAGGATCTAAGCCATATTCAATACAACGATCCATACTCCGACTAGCACCCGCCTTCTTGTTACGGTGAGGAGTATGAATTAATACCAAACTATCGAGTTCTTTGGCTAATTCTAACTGTTGACAAAAGTACTTATCTTCTGCTTCTGTCATATCGTCATAGCCAATTTCACCAATAGCAACAACTCCTTCTTTACAGGCGTAAAGTGGTAGCAGTTCCATAACTTCAGTTGCTAGCGCCTCATTGTTTGCTTCTTTCGGATTTAGGCCGATTGTGCAGTAGTGTTGGATGCCAAACTGACTAGCACGAAACCGTTCCCAACCTACAAGACTACTGAAATAGTCTTTAAATGAGCCAGCGTTAGTTCGGGGTTGTCCTAACCAAAAGGCTGGTTCAATAACGGCAACAATTCCATATTCCCGCATTACTAAGTAATCGTAAGTAGTACGGGAACACATGTGAATGTGAGGATCGATAAACATCATAGTTTTAATGATTGGGGATTGGGGATTGGGGATTGGGGATTGGGAATTGGGCATTGGGCATTGGGCATTGGGAAAGACGAGGCAGGAGGCAGAAGTTCTACAATGTTTGAATTTTGAATTT
This sequence comes from Nostoc sp. DedSLP04, assembly GCF_034530775.1. Taxonomy (NCBI): domain Bacteria; kingdom Bacillati; phylum Cyanobacteriota; class Cyanophyceae; order Nostocales; family Nostocaceae; genus Nostoc; species Nostoc sp. DedSLP04. The sequence goes on from NZ_JAVRCL010000052.1 coordinate 48,986, forward strand.
TGAATTTTGAATTGATTTCTCCCCTGCTCCCTTGCTTCTTCCCCAGTCCCCACTCCCTTCATTTGCGGCTAAAACTGCTCCAAGTCAGATTACCTTGTTGAATGGATGACTGTAAATCTGGGTAATGAGAAAGTAATGCTTGCGCTTGCGGTAAAGGAGACTCAGCACAAGCTAAGGCTGCTGCTTCTTGCTCGTGTATATCCCCATTAGCTAGTACTTTTTCCAAATCTGTGATGATGGCGCTATCGGCAAACCGTCCTACAGGTCGCCAAAGTTCTGGCGTAACTGTGCGTTTAGCTGCCCAACGTTCATGGGCATAGTCTGCCAACATCCTCGCCAATTCTGGATTAGCACGCCGATCTAGACCCCAAATTAGATGCAACGGACTGCCGACAAACACAGCCTTCAGTACCATCTGATTCCAAGCAGCATTATCTAAGTAATTTGCTGGATAAGGGTTACGCAGTGCTATAGCTTGAAATACATTACTCATATTGCTGCGAATTCCCTCAGCAGTACGATGGCGATGTAACTCTGGATGTGGTAGTAGCGGCAAACTTTGATAAAGGGCAACTAACTCCCCCATATCGGCAGTGGAGAAGACTCGATCGAGCGATCGCACATAGACCTCAGCATCATCGTGGGGCAAAGCTAAAAGCAAAAGTGTGCGACCCGCTTGATCTACACTCCAATTACCAGGATACCAGCCGGGAATCAGATCCTCTGCTGCTTCCAAGTCCTGGAATGTTAGCTGCAAATCCTGTTTATCTAGATAACGCGGCACAGCACTAAAAGCTGTAAAAAACACTCGTTCAGCAGTGCCGCTAGCAATCTGTGCTTGCTTCTGTTCCAACCAAGTAAAAGCTTTCTCTGAAACAGACTTTAACAGCCAATGATGCAGTAATTTGTTTACTTTACTCATGATAAATTCAGGATAAGTTGCCCAACTTATTTGTGACAACCAAGTATAAAATATAGCACTAAACTTGATATTTTGGGTTTAAAGCAGTTAGATAATATCTTACTGGGATCGTAACTTCACTGAATCTATAAAAATCTCCTGACTTTAAAGAAGATACTGTAAAGATACCATTTTGATTAGATAAATCCTCAATTTATCTTACGGAAAAAAATTAGAATTTTATGTAATAATGATCTCCATTACTAACCTCATATATAAAGGATAGGCATTAATATAAATTGTAAATTCATGTTATTTTAAACTTTATCTGTTAGGTGAAATTCTTCAAAAGTATGATTAATTTAGTAAATAGATTCGTTTAGTAGTTCATTTAAATTTTGAATTATTTGATGGGTTTATTCTGTTTATATTGCTGTTAATTTAATTGCGATAGTGTATATATTTACAATTACTTAGAAAGTAATAATATTCAAATGGCTATTCAACAAAAAAACGCTCTTAATCTACAACCAATTAACCAATGTGTTCGTGTTAGCTTCAATTATGATGTTCACTTCACTAGAGGTCTGTTTCACTTAGATAATCCTTTACTTGCACAAGCGATCGCCGCAGATGGGGAGACAACCCCAAAACAAGTACTAGCAGTGGTAGATGGAGGATTTTTACAGTATCAAGATGGGCTGTTAAAAAAATTATCAGCCTATGCCCAATGCTATGAAGATGTATTCACACTGAGCGGTGAGCCGATAGTAGTTCCAGGTGGAGAAGCAGTCAAAAACGATTCTAGATTTATAGAGCAAATTCATCAGCAGATCAATGCAGCTGGATTATGCCGTCACTCCTACGTTTTAGCAATTGGAGGTGGAGCTGTCCTAGACATGGCAGGATACGCAGCAACAACAGCTCACCGAGGAATTCGGCTACTACGAGTACCGACAACAGTATTAGGGCAAAATGATTCGGGTGTAGGAGTAAAAAACGGAATCAATGCCTTCGGTAAGAAAAACTTTTTGGGTACATTCATGCCACCTTATGCTGTCTTGAATGACTTTGATTTTCTTACTAGCCTCGACGATCGAGATTGGCGATCGGGTATTGCAGAAGCGGTAAAAGTAGCGTTGATTAAAGATGCAGATTTCTTCGATTTCATTATGACTAATGCCGATAAATTGGCTAATCGAGACATGGACATAATGGAAAGACTGATCTATCGCTGTTCTCAGTTGCACTTAGAGCATATTGCTGGTAGTGGCGATCCCTTTGAAATGGGTTCATCGCGTCCTTTAGACTTTGGACACTGGGCTGCTCACAAACTGGAGCATTTAACTAATTACAGCTTACGTCACGGTGAAGCTGTTGCGATCGGCATCGCTTTAGATACAACCTATTCATATTTAACAGGGCAACTCTTGCAATCAGAGTGGCAAAGGGTTCTAACTACACTCAAAAAATTAGGCTTTACTTTGTACATATCGGCATTGACAGAGCAATTAGATCGACTAGACCATCCGCATTGTCTATTTAGGGGGCTTACGGAATTCCGCGAACATTTGGGAGGAAAATTGACAATTACCCTTCTACAAGGAATCGGAGAGGGAATAGAAGTTAACCAGGTAGATTTGTCTTTGTATAGAGATGCTATTTTGATGCTGCAAGATTGGGAACTTTTGCATTGATTCTCCATTGGATGCAATCAGCAGAAGCGATGTTTAATAACAAGCTCAGAGGTGGAGAGTAAGATTTTCTTCACCTTTGCCTAATTGTGATTATTTTATGCAAATATACTGCTTAATTTTTCAAGCGATCGCTACTTCGTGGTTCCAAATTGCAAAATACTTTTTAGTTCCTCTTCTTCTTCCTTGAGAACGTGGTAAAGTTCCCAATTTTGTTGGAGGTTTAACCAAAACTCTGAGCTATTTCCGAAAAATTTTGATAACCTTACTGCCGTACTAGGTGTAATACCTCGCTTTTGATTTACAAGCTCATTTATTCGCTGATAAGGAACGTGAAGTGCATCTGCAAGTTCTCTTTGGGTGATTCCCATTGGGTCTAGAAAATCTTTAAGTAATATTTCACCTGGATGTGATGGAGGTCTATACTTTGGAACTCTCATCTGTTGTTACCTCCTAATGGTAATCGACTATTTCAACTTCTGATGCACCCTGGAGTGTCCATATAAAGCAAATTCGATATTGGTCATTAATCCGAATGCTATGCTGACCTTTACGCTCACCTTTTAGTATCTCTAACCTGTTACCTGGTGGAACTTTCATGTCATCTAGAGATAACGCTGCATTGATTTGATCTAATTTTCTCCGTGCAACTTCCCAACAGTATATAGGACATTGCTTTCGAGCTTCCTTTGAGTCATTGCCATCAAAAATATCTTCGGTTCCTCGATCCTTAAATGATATTATCATAATTAGCATGATGACACGGTTATCATGCTATCAAAAAAACAAAGTGATTTTTTGTAGGATGAGTAAACTAAATTAAAGTTATCGTGAGTTAAAAAAGTTATGATGTCTTCGCTTCCTGTCAACGACGCTCAAAATAATTTGCAAGAGATCATCGACCAAGTTGCAGAGCAGGGTAAACCTGTGATCATTCGAGGCGATCGTGGTAATGCAATTCTGCTAGCGGAAAAAGATTGGTCTGCAATTCAAGAGACTCTTTACTTATTATCTGTCCCTGGAATGCAAGAATCTATAAAAGAAGGACTAGCAACCCCGATCCAAGAATGTGATGAGGAGTTAGATTGGTGAGTCAGCAAGCTTCTGAGGAGCCACTTGCAAACCCCGAAGGAGCGAGTTGGAGGTTGATTTACACAAAACAAGCGCAAAAAGACGCGAAGAAATTAGCTTCTAATAACTTAAAGGAAAAGGCCGAGGAATTACTCGCAGTCCTTAAAGAAAATCCTTTTCAAAATCCTCCACCTTATGAAAAGCTGGTTGGTAACTTATCAGGTGCTTATTCTCGTAGGATAAATATACAGCATCGATTGGTATATGAGGTCATTGAATCCGAGCAAGTAGTCAAGATAATTCGGATGTGGACGCATTACGAGTAAGTTATCTCCTCAGCCCCCCTTGGTGTTCGCAATGAAAACCTCGATGTTCCCAAGCTTGCATATCCACATCAGTAAGTTTTGTCACATTTGAGCATTGTGGTTGAATAATTTGACTTAAAATCGCCCAAAATAAGCTGCGCGTTACATCTAATCCAGTTTTTGTCCAAGATTCCCGATTACCAGGAATACCCGACTCCTGAACAATTTCTGGCTCAACCCAAATACCATGAGCGCCAAAAAGAACCTGTGCCATCCATTTAGCTCTGGGTAAATGACTTGGCGAGGTAATCAACATGACTTTATGCACTCCCCAACGGCGCAGAATTGGAATACCATAATAAAAATTTTCAAAGGTAGAATTCGCGCATTTTTCTAACCAAACGTTTTGTAACTCTGCTAATTCTGCCTCAAAAATTAACCGTATACAGGGATCTGGGGAACCATGAGAAATTAAAATTGGGGTTTGCGGGTATTGTTTTGCTAGTTGGGCAACATAAGTTTCTCGACGAATACTGCCACCAAGCACAAAGAACGCATCTACTGGCTGCGAAGACGCAAAAACTAAGGTTATAGTAGTAAAAATCAGCCAAACACCCAGGACAACATACAATCCACCACTGAGTTTTTGTAACAATTGCCACAGATTAGCAGATTTTTTTTTAATAGAAATTAATGATTTGTTGGTAAATTTGCGTTTCATGACTTAAGTAAGAAAAACTGATTTTATTGCTGTATAACAGTACTGCAATTCAGTGAGCAAAGTGCTATCTTATAAAAGTAATCTAGAATGCAAAGATGACGCTAATTAAAGTGTCACACGCTCAGTATAGCCTTCCGGAGTAGACTAACAAACTGAGAAATGATTGTTAATAACTAATGCGGCATTTTTGGCATCATTTAAGGATAAAAATGATGAAGGAACATAGTTGATTCTGGGGTATAAAAACTTAAAAATTTCTGGAAAGCCTGATTGCTAAACTGTCAACAACACAATTATTCCAGCTAAGTATACATGAACCAATCTGCGAAAAGTTACTCACCGCTCCAAGTAGCCTTGATTGGTGGAGCGATCGCCACAACTGCTACCATGTCTGTATTCGGCCCCGCTTGGACTCGTGGTGTCCGTGCTGCTCTAGCCCTCCAAGACAGCCCAAAAGTGATAGTTGACCAAGTTTGGCAACTGGTAAATCATGAATATGTTGATGGCAAATTTAATCAACAAGATTGGCAAGCAACCAGGCAAAGCTTGTTGAGCAAAGACTACTCTTCTAAGGAAGAAGCATACACTGCCATCCGCGAAGCTTTACAAAAGTTAGGAGATCCTTACACTCGGTTCATGGACCCCCAACAATTTGAAGCTCTAACTAGCCAAACATCTGGGGAAGTCTCTGGTATCGGCATTCGGATGGAAGTGAACGAAAAAACTCAGCAGCTCACCGTTGTCGAAGCCATAGAAAACTCTCCGGCGCTGAAAGCTGGAATCAAAGCAGGCGATCAAATTTTGGCAATTGACGGCAAATCCACTCTCAAAATGAAAGTGGATGATGCTTCTAAGCTCATCCGTGGCAAAGCGGGTACTCCGATTAAGCTAAGATTAGGACGCACAGGCCAAAATGCCTTTGATTTGAAGCTGACAAGGGCAAGTATTGAAGTCCCAACGGTACGCTATACCCTCAGACAAGAAGGGAATCGCCGCGTTGGCTATATCCGTTTGCGGGAATTTAGCGCCCACGCCGCAGACCAAATGCAACGAGCCATCCGCGATTTGAACACTAAGAAAGTTGATTCTTATGTCTTGGATTTGCGGGGGAATCCTGGCGGTTTGTTGCAGGCAAGCATTGAAATTGCTCGGATGTGGTATGACAACGGCGGAATTGTCAAGACAATAGACCGTGTAGGCAGCAGCGAAGAAACTAAAGCCAATCGCACTGCTTTGACAAATCGTCCTTTGGCAGTCTTAGTGGATGGCAATTCAGCTAGTGCTAGTGAAATCCTTACAGGGGCACTCAAGGATAATAAACGGGCGGTAGTCGTGGGGGGTCAAACCTTTGGCAAAGCCTTAGTCCAGTCAGTTCATGAACTCGCAGATGGTTCCGGCTTGGCTGTCACCATTGCCCATTACTACACCCCAGCAGGAACGGATATTAACCACAAAGGAATTACACCTGATATCAAGCTAGACTTGACAGAGGCACAAGAGCGTCAATTGGCTTCTAATCCCAATTTAATTGGAACTAAGAGCGATCCCCAATATGCTCGAGCGATCGCAATTCTATCAAATAATAACTTTGCCCAGCCACCAGCAAATCAACCGACTCGACCCATGAGCCGCGCCGATAACCTGAAATTTTAAATTGACGCGAATGATTTGTTACCAGGTGTTTATATAGTAGTATTCCCAAATCCAGATTTTTGGAGTTATGAAAACTGCTTGATATGCCGTTCCAGGATTTTGATTTGGGAATACTAACTACTAATCCCATCTCCAAAATCTCAGATTTATGAATCATCAACCAGTTGATGCAACCACCGCCACCAGCATTTTACCAATGGTGTCGGTGGTTGTTCCTATTTATAACGGTGAGGCAGATTTACCAGAGTTAATCAATTGTCTGTTGTCTCAAACTTACCCAAAAGACCGGGTAGAATACTTGTTGGTGGACAACAACAGTAGCGATCGCACTCTCACCATCCTGAAAACATCTGCCGAAAATTCCCCAATTACAATTCGCCCCTTAAGCGAAACCCAAATTCAAAGCTCTTACGCTGCTCGTAATACCGGGATTCGCGCCGCTACGGGTGAAATTATGGTTTTTACCGATGCAGATTGTCGCCCACAACCGCAATGGTTAGACACACTAATTCAGCCTTTTGTTAACGCAGAAGTAGTAATTGTTGCTGGTGAAATTTTGGCACTACCAGGCACAACTTTGTTAGAACAACACGCAGACCGTCAAGAAACTTTATCGCAAAAACATACCCTTAACCATTCCTTTCGTCCCTATGGTCAAACAGCTAATTTGGCGATTCGACGCATTGCTTTTGAAAAAGTGGGTTTATTTCGTCCCTATCTAACTACTGGTGGTGATGCTGATATTTGTTGGCGGATTTTGGCAGAAAACATCGGGCGTTTAGAATTTGCTCCAAGTGCGATCGTTCAGCACCGCCACCGCGCTACACTTCAAGAACTGCAAAGTCAATGGCGGCGTTATGGACGTTCAAATCGCTATCTGCACGAACTGTACGGTGTAGATTTAATGCGAGAGATGACACCCAGAGAATACGGCTATCGCTTGGCACGTTGGTTATTGAAGGAAGTACCAAGAGATATTAAAAAGGCTTTGGCGAAGCCCGTCGCAGGCATCGCTAGTCAAGCCAGCCTTGTAGATTTATTAAATACCCCCATTGGTTTATTCACAGCTAGGGCGCGTACTGCTGGACAAAGAGAGGCCAAGCTACCAGAGAATGCCAAGATAATTGCTCGACTGTAATTAAGAAAAAAGGTGTTGCTGATTTAGATGTGTAAATTTTGGTATAAAGACGTTGCAATTGCTAGTCTCTACAAAGGTTTTGAAATTACGCAAAATCATTTTCATAGCTGAATTTAGTAACACCTGAGCAAAAACGTTCTTGTCAGTCTAGAAGCATTGGCTGAGAACCTTATGCTTTCTTTAGCTCACAAAAGCGAATGTATCTTAAGAAGTATTTTCAAAAGTAGGTAAAGCAAATATGCTGTTATTAATCTTTGAACTTTAGTACCTTGTATTTAATAAAATAAAAATTTCACTAGGTAGGGCTGGTTGGCACTAAATAAGGGTAAAAGTTGATTGAGGCTGCACAAATTTGATTGCTTCGTGATTATTGAAAGATAAATTAGTAAATCAAAAAACCAACTTCTTTAATATTTATTTATAGAGTGTCCGCTCTTTCAAGTAACCTTCTCTCCTTGCCTGCTCAATAGCGTCTGAAGTCTTGAAGAAAGCATGGAGTTTGCTTTCACTGCTTTCTTCATTCACACTTACGCTTTATAGTTTTGTGAGTTGAGCAACATGAAAGTAGATGGATTTAATCAACAGATAGATAAATTGTGCTCACAGATACAGGAACTATTAAAATGCTATGGATCTAAGCTGAACTCACAACCGGAGATGATAACAGAAGCTTTCGAGGAACTTAACACCGCAATGGAAGAACTATTGACAGCTTCCGAGGAGTTAAAGGTAACACGAGCGGCAGTAGAGAAAGAGCGCCAGCGTTACCAAGATTTGTTCGAGTTTGTTCCAGATGGTTACTTGGTAACTGATACTCACGGAATAATCCAAGAGGCTAACCACATAGCAGCAACTTTGCTCGGTGTCCAACAAAAATATTTAGTAGGTAAACCATTAATTCTTTTTATTGCTCAACAAGACCGCCAGTGCTTTAACTATCAAATAAACAATTTGCAAGAGATACTGAACTGGGAAATTCACTTACAGCCACGGAAAGGAAAGCCTTTCCCTGCTAATGTGAAAGCGTCTGTAGTATACGATCTTGAGTTTAATTACCTTGGGTGGCGTTGGCTGTTGTGCAACATCAGTGAACGCAAACAAGCTGAAGAAATGTTGTACCGAGCTTACAGTGAGTTAGAAATACGGGTGGCGGAACGAACAGCGGAACTGGTAAAAGCAAATCAGAAATTGCTAAATGAAATTACAGAACGTAAAAGAGTCGAGTCACAACTACTGCACCTTGCTTTTCACGATACACTGACGGGTCTGGCAAACCGCGTTGCATTTATGAACCGCCTAAAACATGCGATAAATTATTCAAAACGGCATTCAGATTATCTATATGCTGTACTATTTATCGACCTAGATCGGTTTAAGGTGATCAATGACAGCCTTGGACACCTAAATGGAGACCAATTGCTGCTTGCTGTTGCAAGTAGACTACAAATATGTGTACGCTCCATAGATACAGCAGCACGGCTTGGGGGAGACGAATTTACAATCCTGCTTGAAGGAATCCAGGATATGTCAGATGCTATCAAAGTCGCTGAACGGATTCAGAAGGAACTGGCATTACCCTTTGAACTTGACGGACAAGAAGTCTTCATCACGGCAAGTATTGGCATCGCGTTGAGTTCGACAGTAGACTATCAACACCCAGAAGAACTGTTGAGGGATGCAGATACAGCAATGTATCGAGCCAAGATGGTAGGCAGAGCGCGTTATGAGCTATTCAACTCAGATATGTATGCTGATGCTCTAGCGAGATTGCAGTTAGAGACTGATTTGCGGCGAGCAATTGAACGCGAAGAATTTCGGGTTTATTATCAACCGATTGTTTCGCTCGCTAATGGCTCTATTTTAGGTTTTGAGGCTCTATTGCGCTGGCAGCACCCAGAGCGTGGTCTACTGAATCCAGCAGATTTTATTTCCCTAGCAGAGGAAACTGGACTAATTTTCTCCATTGGCAAATGGGCTTTGCATGAAGCTTGCCGCCAGATGCAAGTTTGGCGGGAATGTCATCGTTCTAAATTACTAAAGAAAATTAGTGTTAATCTCTCCGTCAAGCAATTTTCTCAGCCGGACTTGATAGAGCAGATTGGGCAAATTTTGCACTCAACTGGCCTGGATGCTGGTACTCTAATCCTAGAGATTACTGAAAAGGCAATTGTGGAAAATGGCGATAAGGTAACTGCCGCAATTTTACAACTTCGAGAGATGGGCATTGAGTTATCAATTGATGACTTTGGTACAGGCTACTCTTCATTAGGTGGTCTTTATAACTTTCCGATTAGTGTGTTGAAAATTGACCGTTCTTTCATCAGCATGATGGGCACTAATAGTAAGAATTTAGAAATTATTGAGATAATTGTCACTTTGGCACACAAGCTAGGTGTGGATGTGCTTGCCGAAGGGGTAGAGACAAAAGAGCAACTATTAGTTCTAAGAAAGTTAAACTGTCAATATGTCCAAGGACATTTTTTCTCAGTTCCGTTAAATAGCTCGGCAGCAGAAGCATTAATTATGGAAAATCCTCAATGGTAAGGGTTATTAAAAAATTCGTAATTGATAAGAACGCTTTTTTTATTCTCATAGCAATCATGAATCATAGCTACTAGAGACTGCCTTACTACATGGTGGCTTAGTTTGATTCAAGACGAGCCAACTTTCCTTAGCGGTAGCCAACATGAAACCATCAACTGTTGGGATCTTGCTATAGGGGAATGTTGAAAAACTTTGCGGACACCCCGTCCTTATGAAGGCACAATCGTTAATGCAGCAGCAGAGTTGATGGAGGCACAGCTGTGAACTTTAAAAGCTTTTGAGGCGGTAGAGGTGACTTCAAGTTGCTCAATGCTTACCAACTTTCGCTAAATTGGAAAAAGGAAAACTCAAGGGAATTTTAAATGTCAGCACAATTGTTACTGGTGGATGATGAACCAGGGATACGGGAAGCCGTGAAAGACTATTTGCAAGAGAGCGGTTTCAGCGTTCAAGTCGCCAGTAACGCCCTTGAAGGTTGGGAATGGATGCAGCTGAATACACCTGATTTAGTGATTTCTGATGTGATGATGCCTCAAGTAGATGGCTATCAATTCCTGAAGCAACTACGGGAAGACCCCCGTTTCCAAGCACTCCCAGTAGTATTTTTAACTGCTAAAGGTATGACAGGCGATCGCATTCAAGGCTATCACGCTGGTGTTGATGCCTATCTACCCAAACCCTTTGATCCAGACGAGTTAGTGGCTATAGTCGAAAATTTGCTAGCCCGTCGCGCCGCTAAGGCTGCGAGTACGGGAGATGATGCTGAAACCCCCGATCTTGCTGAACTAGCCAATCAGATTTCCCAAATTAAAGCATTGTTAACTCAAAGAAATGCTATTTCCCAATCGCCAGCCCCTTTTAAAATTGATTTGACTCCCAGAGAACAAAGTGTTTTAAATTTGGTCGCAGAAGGGTTAATGAACAAAGAAATCGCCCGTCGCTTAGAAACCAGCGTCCGCAATGTAGAAAAATACGTCAGCCGTTTATTTAGTAAAACCGGTACCAATAGCCGTACAGAGTTAGTTCGCTTTGCTCTAGAACACGGTCTTGCTAAATAGGGATTGGGCATGGGGCATTGGGCATGGGGCATGGGGCATTGGGCATTGGGCATTGGGCATTGGGCATTGGGCATTGGGCATTGGG